>CAYLSF010001724.1:0-1643 GCA_964385675.1 uncultured Saprospiraceae bacterium | reverse complement strand
CACCATTTCGGAAGAAAAAACAATGATCAATGCTCCTCCAATTAATGGGGCAACAAATGAAATCGAATCGATTAAAAGGAGTGAATTCGAATAGTATCTCTCATCAAAAAAACCTCCTTGATAAGTTGAAGCATATGCTTCAGTGAAGGAGATAATCACCCAACTGATTAAGCAGACCCATAAAAACAGGTTTCTAATAGCAAATGAAAGCTCTCTCTTTACAAGCGCTTTAAGCATTGCAATTGTAATCATAAAGCCTTTCTCTTCCATGAAACATACTGCCTTATTGTAACGATCTCGTATAAGAATAGTAGCGGGTTTTCCCGGACTTGCTTTTCGGTTAAACACAGACTTTTTTTATATCTCCTAACTTTCGTTTTAGCGATTAAACCGCTATTATTTTTATACATTGCTGTAGCAAGTTATATTCTTATTACATCCTAAGAAGACTTAATGCCCTTTCAAGAACAATATCATTTTGTTTTAAAATATCATCTATACTTGGCTCTAGCCTGTAATCTGGAATCACACCTCTATCAGAAAAGTTAGTGTTAAAAAAGGGGTTTTTAATGCTAATCAGTGGTAAATTAATTTTTACACGTGAATGTGGTAAATTTAAAGTAGGAACAAAACCACTAACATTTCCGATAAGACTTCCGCCAGTTTCTTCACCGATAAAAGTTGCGCGTTTATGAAATTGTAAGTGAGCTGCAAAATCAGAAGCAGCTGAAAACGTAAATGCATTAACCAATACAACCAGTTTACCTCTAAAACGAGATTTGAAAGGTGAAAATGTACCTAATGTAGGATGTTCTTCCCATAAGAATTCGGTAGCATCATAACTTCCTTTATCATTAGGTTTAAAACATTTCGGGTCAATGTCCCAATGTCTACCATCCGGCAAAAACTTATAGTCTTTTTGAGAAAAAGTTACTTCACTGCTCATTTTGAAATCTTCATTTAATAAGTATCTCAATAGGTACATTACATAAGAGTCTTCTCCACCATTATTATTCCGCAAGTCAATAATTAAATTTGAAATAGCATCATTTTTAATGACACTCATAATACTGTCAATTTTTTGATAAAACGCCCCTTTTTGATAATAATGAGGGTTAAACGAATTGATATCTATAATGGCGGTTGATGTTATAGAGTCTATTCTTTTATAGCTTAGAGCCTTAGTTAATACACTACCTTTTGACTTTTGGCTATTATATTCTAATTGGTTTAAACCACTCACAGAGGTGCTTATTATTTTTCCTTCCTTGGTTCTAAGTTTTAAACCGTATGTTGTTTTAGCTTCTCCAAGCGCAATCATTACCCTTGTAAAATAGATTTGGTTCTCAAGTCGTCTATACCTAATACTTTCTATATTCCCATCTCTATGTAAATAAGGAATAATCTTGTTGAAAAATGTCGCTACATTTTGACCATTTATTTCTAGTATTTCAGCGCCAATTTCCACTTTATTTATTTCAGAAAAACTTGAGATTACGTGTGGCTTATTGTTGATGAATACAAATTTTATTGGGAATATTACGTTTCCCTCTATCTTATCTAATTCTGGAAGAAAAACTTGCGCATGACCATCTCTTAATTCTGCTATAATAGGCATTACTGTACCAGCAAAGAGGTTAGCT
>CAYLSF010001723.1:0-1643 GCA_964385675.1 uncultured Saprospiraceae bacterium | reverse complement strand
ACATATTTTAAAAATACTAAACCGAGAATTGCTGTAGTTAACAAAATCCAAATTAAATTTTAATAAGATTCTAAACTAATTCAAATATACTTCTACCTTTGCACCGTCGGTAGTGAAATTATGGTTACCCATAATTTCTTAAAAGGGAACACGGTGAAAATCCGAGACAGTCCCCGCTGCTGTAAGTTTCATTTTCTTGATGCTGGTTACTGGTTACTGGATTCTTGATACTAGTTACTGGATGTAATAAGAAATAAATGATTTTTTCATAATGCCACTGTTTCAAAGATACTTGAATTGAAAATTCGTTCAAGGAAAATTTAATTCCTAATTCGTATCCCGATAGCTATCGGGACTAATTTCTAATTCAATAACGGGAAGGCGAAAAAATTAGAAACGAGTCAGAAGACCTGCTATGGACAACGCACAATGGATATTTTCGGGTGAAAAATTACGTTGCTTAGTTGATGTGTTGATGTGTTGATGTGTTGATGTGTTGATGTGTTGATGTGTTGATGTGTTGATGTGTTGATGTGTTCTACAAATTTCTAGGATAAGTTTTACTTTTAGAAATTTATATGATTAACAATCATAGCAGTTTAACAATTAGCGATCCTGATAGCTAGGGGATAGACTGTTCTCCTCCTCCTTGTGCGTCTTATTATTCACCAATAGGATGCGATGAAATATTACTTAATTCTTGGTTTATTAACAATATCTACACTGTCTTTTGGACAAGAGGTTGATACGGCTATTCATATTTCAACAGTTACTGTTCAGGGCGAAAGACTTAAAGACTTTGGACAAGGGACTAAAATCCAAACTATAGATAGTAGTACCATTGCTCAATTTTCAGCTGAAAATCTTTCTGATTTAATACAACAAGAGAGCAATATTTTTCTTAGGACTTATGGGTTAGGTAGTTTAGCTACGCCCTCTTTTCGAGGAACAGGTGCGGGGCATACAGCTATTTTATGGAATGGTATTAACCTACAATCTTCCATGAATGGTGTCTTAGATTTTGCGTTAGTACCTGTAATTGCTATTCACTCGGTAGATATTCAGCATGGAGGTGGTTCTGCGTTATTTGGGAGTGGAGCGATTGGAGGCGTGGTACATTTAAACACATCCTTAGATATTCGACCAACAAAACAAATTCAGTTGCAAACACAAGTTGGAAGTTTTGGACAATGGCAACAGCAAGGTTCTTTAAAATATAGCACTAAGAATTGGGCAAATCAAACCACGTTATATTATCATCAAGCCAATAATGATTTTCCTTTTATCAATATCGCAAAAGCGGGACAACCTCAAGAAAATCAAACCAATAATGAACTCCAAAACTATGGCTTGATTCAACAAAATAGTTTCCGATTAGCTGATAAATCTATCTTAAACCTTAACTTTTGGTATCAAAATACGAGTCGTCAAATTCCACCGACCATGACACAAGGGGAAAGTATTGCCTTTCAAGAAGATGAGTTTTATCGGATGATGTTGGATTGGAAAAAGGTAAGTAGAAATGTTACATGGTTGGCACGTTCGGCTTATTTGGATGAGGTTATTATTTTTGATGATGCTACCATTGATTTAAGAGCAAATAATCATTCTAAAAGTTGGATTAATGAAGTAGAATCAAAAAT
>CAYLSF010001722.1:0-1646 GCA_964385675.1 uncultured Saprospiraceae bacterium | reverse complement strand
AAGACCAAGCATATTTCGTCTAAAATTATAGTTAGTTAATTCCTGTTTTACTAATGGAAATCTATTTGGATCCCTTGTTTGATTTCTGAGATACGATATACAAAACTCATATTTTTGATCGGAATCCTTAGAAAATTCTAACTCTTCTTCTGGAGTTGGAAGGTTATTATTTAATAATAATTCTAAATTCTTCTTGTACTTTTCTTTTAAGTAACTATTAAGAGTTTGATCTTTATCTCTCAATATGATTGTAGTAGGTTTTCCCTTCCATGTTGAAAAAAGTTCTTGCTCTTTAAGTTTACCTAAATCTCTACCAAATTGCATCCCAAGATAAGTCATGGCACCAATAAATACTGTCGTAAAGATACTAATGACTTCAAAATTTATTTTATTATCTAATGACAAGATAATTCCTGTCAATAGTAATGGAAATATCACTAATATAACTGGGTATAGCCTAGTTTTCAAGTTAAAAGTATCCCACATATTCTTCTGTATTTTTCAATTTTCCCATTAATAATTTTCCTCTATATACTATTGAACAGCTAAGATCATTTACCAAAGAATATTTATCACCAAGAACAATTAAAACCAAAATTTGCTTCTGTAATGCTTCTGTTTTAGAAAGTTTGAGCATAGCATTTTCATCTTTTAAACTTGGTCTTGATGAGCAATTAGGATGTGAGTGCCATTCCCCTAAGTAATCATAACCATCTTCTAAATATCTTTGTAATTGAGTATCTTCTAAATCCGAAGGTCTTATAACTGATTGTTTTGATTTTTTTAAGAATTTGCTATCCCCCTCATAAACAATTTCGATAGTTATTAAGTCATCCTTTTTAATTCCAATTAAAGTACCCGCTGTCTCATAAGGTTTTGACTTTGCACATAATAATTTTAACTTTTGAGCAGCATTTTTAGTTATCTCTACATTAATACCATTCGGGAAAGACCACTTAAACCGTATTTGTTCATTGGGCAAAATAATTTGTGAAACTATTCTTATTGAAGAGCCATATTGAACTTCAATATCATTTTTTTGTAGTAAAATAGAACTTATTGTTTCTCGTGTTGAAGAATTTAACCAATCATTAATTACAGAGAACATTGAGTCTGCTAATCTTCTTATTTTATAATAACTTCCTTCAAAAGTGGGATGATAACAACCAATTTCTGGTCTAATCATACTATTCTTATTTTCAGATATTTGATAGTAACTATCCAGTTCGTCTTTAGATAAGTTATATTTTGCTAATTTTTCTATATAACCAAGTTTATAAGAACTATTTTGAGGCAAAATAGAGATTAAACCAAAATTAGCTTGTGGTTTAATACCTAACACACAAATATTCGCAGATTTTATAATTCCCTTTTGAAAAATAAACTGAATAACTTTAACATTAGCTGTCGCATCTATGATTAAATCACTCTTAATAAGAACCTCCTCTATGGAATGCCAGTCATTTATTATGTCTTTATAAAATATTTCAACTTTTTCCTCTGTAAGTAAAGAATTAGTAATCGCTTTAATTCCTCCTACTTTCGTAAAACCAATAAATCTTCCATTTAATTCATGACGGATTGTATTTCCACTTTCTAAAATATCCTTGTCAATTAAATTCAATTGTTTAATGCCTATTTTAGAG
>CAYLSF010001721.1:0-1649 GCA_964385675.1 uncultured Saprospiraceae bacterium | reverse complement strand
AAGGTAAGGTTTATTACCCGACTTTGTCGTGGTGTACATGGTTTTATCTTTTCGATCACTATTTTCTTTAATGACCTTATTGGCGAGATCAAGAATTTGCGATGTCGAACGATAGTTTTCTTCAAGCTTTACAAGCTTAGCGCCAGGAAAAGTTTTTTCAAAACTTAAAATATTGCTTTCACCAATAATCGCCTTATTTATTTCTGAATTATATGCTCCGTCTTTTTGTACATTTTTTGACATGACCACATAATATAAAGGTAAAAGAACAACTGCTTTTATAAAGCCTTGTTTTACCTTTACGATCAAATATTACAAACGGTTAAAAATTTTAAAAGATGAAAACCCAAAGGCTCACCTTTAAAAATCATGAAGATATAGAATTGTCAGCAAGACTAGAATTACCTATAGATAATTACCCTGTGGCTTATGCCATTTTTGCACATTGTTTTACATGCAGTAAAAATTTAAATGCTGTCAGCAATATTAGTAGAACATTAACGCAAAATGGAATTGCTGTGCTTCGTTTTGATTTCACAGGCTTGGGGCAAAGTCAAGGAGATTTTTCTGATACTAATTTTTCTTCAAATGTAGAAGATATCGTTGCTGCCGCTGAATTTTTAACATCATTTTATCAAGCCCCTAGTTTATTGATAGGTCATTCATTAGGTGGTGCAGCTGTACTAATGGCAGCTCAACACATTCCTTCTATCAAGGCCGTAGCTACTGTAGGTGCACCAGCAGAGCCCGCTCACGTTGCTAATCAATTTGGTTATCAAATAGAAGAAATTGAAGATAAAGGAATAGCTAAAGTACAGTTAGCAGGTCGTCCTTTTACGGTAAAAAAGCAATTCTTAGATGATATTCGTTCTACTAAACTAAAAACAGCGATTCATAATTTAGGTAAAGCATTACTTATTCTGCATTCTCCTCAAGATGGAACTGTCTCCATTAATAATGCGACAAAAATTTATTTAGCAGCAAAACATCCTAGAAGTTTTGTTTCTTTAGATGGAGCGGATCATTTGTTAACAAAAAAAGCAGACTCCCTCTATGTTGGTGAAGTTATAGCTTCATGGGCAAAACGCTATCTCGATTTACCTAAAATAGAAACACTCAAAACTAGAGAACAAGTTGTTGTAAAAACAGAAGATACCTATACGACTCAAGTCAAAATAGGAGATCATAACTTTATTGCTGATGAACCAGAAAAAGTAGGTGGTAATAATTTTGGTCCTAATCCTTATGAGTTATTAATGGCAAGTTTGGGAGCTTGTACGACTATGACTTTAAGAATGTATGCTAATCGCAAAAAATGGGATTTACAAGCGATTACTGTACATTTGAATCATGAAAAAACTTATAGGGAAGCTGCCGAAGCAGCTAGTAGTGATGCTAAACCCGTTAAAGTAGATAAGTTTGAACGAATATTAGAATTAGAAGGTGATTTAGATGATAAACAACGAGCTAGATTATTAGAGATTGCGAATCGTTGTCCTGTCCATAGAACCTTACATGGAGAAGTAGATGTTGAAACAAAATTGTCTGAATGATATTAACTATAGAAAGATTTCACAATCTATTAGGCAACACATTTTTAAAATAAAATTGCCATAAGATTTAATATTCTGTATTATACTGTTATTTTT
>CAYLSF010001720.1:0-1649 GCA_964385675.1 uncultured Saprospiraceae bacterium | reverse complement strand
AGTTAGAGTATAATAGCAAATATTAAGTATCAATCCTCAATAATCTGCCAAAACATATTTAACATATTTTCACCTACTTCTTCTAATATTTCAGGACTAACACAATTTAAATCATCTTTTGGGGTGTGGAAATAAGTATGTTTACCGCCAAAACCAATGTAATTTTGATATCCATATTTTTTAACGTCTTTAGTTTCTCCAACCGCTCCAATAAAAGAAGGATAAGGAATCCATCCTAGAGGACGCCAATAATTCCAATATAACTTAACATTGTTATTACTAAAACTACATACCTTTTGATTTAAATTTGTTGCTGATGTTTTAATGAGTTGACCGTCTATAGATTTCCAATGATAGGCAGTTAAAGAAGCCCCTAAGTGAATCCAGCATTTTGTCTTTGATGGCTTTGGGGCAAGTTCTTTTATGAACTTATCGGCTCCTACATGTGATAGTTCATGACCACCTGTAGCCACAAATATGAAATTACCGTCAATGTTATTGGCATTTATCCAATTGGCAAAGGCAAGAAAAATAGCAAGACCTGGCCCACGTTCTGCTGCATTTGTAAACCAGCCACTCAAAGGCGTAGAAATAATAATGGCAGGTTTATCACTGTTGCCTTTTTGTGCGATAATGTTTTTAGAACTAGCGTATGGTTTATAATGTCCTTTTAGATTGATTTGAACTTCGGTCTTTTGATTAGCTTGTTCGATTATGGAGTCATAATGTTTGTAGCCAATGACTAGAACAGGAATAAGCAATTGAGGTTCGGTAGCGGTTACATTATAGAGATAAATTTCTCCAGAAGGTTGCTCAATGGCGGATATGATTGCTAAAGCTCCTTTTGCTGCAATATCTTGAATTTTGGCCAGATAATCTGCCTCAAAATAAGCTCCAAATCGACCTTGCTTGTACACTAAAAAAACAATTTTGTTATCATAATTTATTGTGTTTTTTTCATAATTAACAAGCGTTCCGTTTATCAATAAGCTATCCGTAAATGCTGGAATCCACCATTGAGGGGCAAATTCATAATTGCTTGTACCAATTTGAAGTGTACCCTCCTCAAAAAAGAATTGCCGAGTACTAAATTCTTGAAATTCTACTTGAAAGCTGTTGGTTTGCATCGTTTGGGCTACCCAATTAATGGTCATGCTATCCCCTCTTGTTGACATTCTATGAATCCCAAAGTCGGCGTATTTTTCTATCGTTTTATATAAACTATCTCCTTTAAAAGCCGTATTATCCAAATTTGAAGGTAAGTCTTTTATCCCTGCATTTAAGTAAATTATCCCGATAATACTTCCTATCAATATTAAGCTAAGCAAAATGATTCCAAGTTTTCTAAGTATTTTCATACCCCGAATTTATTGATTATATCGGTTTTTTGAGCCCCAATAAATGATTTTATTATTAGCTTTTGCATATTGATTTTCATCTGTAAGTAAGGTGAGTTTTCTTGTAAAATATATTTAAACATCAAATTTTCATAAAAAACTAATATCATGGATATACTACAAAGAACATTGATGAATCATTTCTCTATTCATCATACTGAAATGGAGCGATTACTTAGAGGGTATATTAGTTATAAATTGGATGAGAATGGTGATGTTGGAAGGGCTCCTCTAATTCTATGGGAGGATGAG
>CAYLSF010001719.1:0-1650 GCA_964385675.1 uncultured Saprospiraceae bacterium | reverse complement strand
AATGATCAAGCCCGATGCTGTAAAAGCAGGGCATATCGGTGCAATCTTAAACAAAATAAACGAGGGAGGTTTCCGTATTGTTGCAATGAAATTGAAGCATATGTCTGCTTCTGAAGCTGGAAAATTTTATGAAGTTCATAAAGAACGTCCATTCTATGGTGAATTAGTAGAATTTATGTCTTCAGGACCAATCGTTGCAGCAATTTTAGAGAAAGATAATGCAATTGCAGATTTCCGTAAATTAATTGGTGCGACTAATCCTGCGGAAGCTGCTGAAGGTACTATTCGTAAGTTATATGCAAAAAGCATTGGTGAAAATGCAGTACACGGTGCAGATTCTGATGAAAATGCAGAAAGAGAAGGTCGTTTTCACTTTTCAGAAGCAGAAATGTTTTAAGCAATCCAACTTCTTAAAGTGACGATATAATAAAGAGAGAAGGTGTATGCTCGCACTTTCTCTCTTATTATTTTAAGTGGTTATTATTCCTTAAATATTACTTTCAATCCTACTTTATCGTTATTTTCCAATTGTCAGTATATTTTTCACCAATTGTATGAAGCAATTTTAATAAAATAGTAGTTATTATTTATAATAAAATTGTTTTACTACAAGTAATATAAGAGTAAGACAATAGGACAATAAAACAATATTATCATGTTTGGAAAAGTAAAGCAATGGTTTGGAGTAGAAGGAATAAAAATTGAGTTGTTATTACCAGAAGCAACGGTTAAAACTGAAGGTGTGGTTCAAGGTCAAATTCGATTTTCTACCATGAATGCACAAACGGTAAGTGGCGTTTATGTTAAATTAATTGAAGTGTATTCGAGAGGTCGTAAAAAGAATAAATTGACGACAGAATATGTGGTTGGTGAAATAGAATTAGACGAAACTTTTGAGGTTGTACCTGATAAACCGATAGTGTTGAGTTTTACTTTACCCTATGAAATTATGAAGTCTGAAATGGATGAAATGGAGGAAAGTAATATATTTTATAAAGGGGTAGCTAAATTAGCTAAGTACGCTAAAGGTGTAAATTCTACATTCAGAGTAGAAGCACAAGCAGTAGTAAAAGGAACTCGATTGAGTCCTTTTGATAAAAAGGAAATTATTTTGAATTAGGTGTTGTATTATTTGATGTGGAAATGATAAGGTTTGGGGTAATTAAATCTTTCCTAGAATTTAGACCGTATAAACATTTATAGGTTCTAAATTACTGAATTGCTAGAGATTCACCCTCCTTTTTCTTTAGGAGACATTCATAAAGAGCAGGAAGATGTAAAAGGAATTAGCATCACTTTTACAATTAATATTGCTAGAGATTATCACCCAAGTAAATACCATAATATTCATAGTTATTACAATAAAAAATGGCAACATCTTATTATGCTTCAATATCCTTGTTACATTCAAACTCGTTTACCTGTTTTCATAGATAAACGAACAGGCAAAACCGCTGCGATGGAAGTACCTTGGGTACATAAACGGAATGGCTTTACCTTATTATTTGAAGAAGATATATTATCAAAACATAAAATGAAAATGATTGGTAATTATTTGTAAGGCATCAAAGCAGGGCAAGAAGTAGAAATTCTTTGGGTACACAATTATAAAGCACCGAACCGGGAAAAAGATTTACCCAATGAAACGTT
>CAYLSF010001718.1:0-1652 GCA_964385675.1 uncultured Saprospiraceae bacterium | reverse complement strand
AAATATTGACTCTTAACCATTATTATAGTATTTTACACCCTGTATCCATACTAGCGTATATACACCCAATTATTAATAAATTACTATTTTACTGAATAACTGAAAACTACTCCGATTTACATCTTATTTACTTATTTTATAAAACACCTATTATGTTAAGAGCGATTATCATAGATGATGAAGCAAAGAGTAGGCGAATATTACAAAAGTTGCTAGAAGGCTATTGTCCTAATGTCCAAATTATTGCTACCGCTACTGATATATTGTCGGGTATTGAGATGATTCAGTCTAAACAGCCTGATGTCGTTTTTCTAGATATTGAACTACCAACTTACAATGGATTTAAAATATTTGAACTCATCAATCCTATCAATTTCAAAATTATATTCACTACTGCTTATGAGCAATATGCTATAAAAGCTTTTAAAGTAGCAGCATCTGATTATTTATTAAAACCTATAGATATTGACGAATTAATTCGAGCTGTCGATAGGGTAAAACAAGGGATTCAGTTGACTCGAAGTAATCAACGGCTTCACTTATTAAGAGAAGGTATTGCCAAACAAAATCAACTTACCCCTAAACTCAAATTCCCTTCTGTTGAAGGTGTTTTCTTTTTCCAAGCTGAAGAAATTTTATTTCTAGAAGCTATTGGACGCAATACAAAAATATATACCTTAGAGCAACAGATCGTCACCTCTCGCTCGCTTAAAGAATGTGAAAATTTACTTGACCAACAACGTTTTTACAGGATACATCGATCTTTTATTATCAACTTAGATCGGGTTTTCAGATACGTTAAAGGTCGAAATAGTTATGTTTTGATGGATAATCAATCTAGAATAGATATTGGTAATAATTTTAAAGAAGGATTAATCAATGCGTTAAGTGCAGGAAATTTCCCTTTTGCAAATAGTTAACTGTTTGTTACCATTTCAGCATCCAAAATTTCTTCATCTTTTACATCTCTTTCAATATCATTTACTGCCTTGCTTTGTTCCTCCTCTTTTACCATCACTAAACGACTACCTAACCAGACCGCTAAAAGCGATAAAGCCATTGCTAAATAACCAACATAATTATAATTTTCTAACTGTTTGGTAACGGGATTTTCAGTAACAATTAAACCTGCCATTAAGGAAGATAAACCTAAAGAAACCTCATTTACAGCATTTCTAACACTCATGAAGCTACCCCTATTCTTTGCCGTTACAACAGCCGTAATCATCGTGACCGCAGGGACAGATCGACCACTAGCTGTAATAAAAAATGTCGAAGTCACTACCAATGCCAAAGGAATTCCTACAGCAGGTAGATGTGTAATCATAAAAATTGGAATCAGTGTAAAAGTACACATAATCATAAAAACTCGCTGATGCCCTACCCTATCAGAAAGTCGTCCAAAAAAGGGTAGCGTTATCATCGTGCATAATCCACCGATTAGATAAATATAGGAAATCTCTAACTCGGAAAATCCAATATTAAGCGTCATATAGGGGGCGATAAAAGGAATTATAGTGAAATGCCCCAACATCATAATCAACGAAAAGAATAACGCTCTTCGTTGATTCGTATTTTTTAGAATATTTAAAATAACGCCAAAAGATTGAACGGACGGAACACCATTTTCCAAATGTTTTTTGATAGACGGT
>CAYLSF010001717.1:0-1652 GCA_964385675.1 uncultured Saprospiraceae bacterium | reverse complement strand
AAAGGGAAGTTTACCTCTACTTTACACTTGATTGTTTTGAACTGTTTAATTTACCCTTCATTATTAACCAATTTATATTTATATCAATGAAAAAAAATGTCTTATTAATCTTAATCATTTGTAGCAGTTTGAATCTTTTTGGACAAAACCCAAATGAAAATTTGTTTTATATAGTGGATTCCATTCCTATTATTGAAGAGCCAGAAGAAGGATTTAATTCTTTAACAGAAGAAGAAGTTTATTCTGTAAATATTGTAAAGGATAATCGCATTTTAAAAGAATTGGGATATGAACATTTAGATAGAGTCGCTTATATTTTTACAAGGGCTTATGTAGAACGACCAGATAGCATCAAAGCGATACCTTCTATTAATAAAATGGAATACAGAGGAAGTGCATGGCATTTAAAAGATAAATCTGTTCCCTACACGGGACAAATTATTGATTATTTTTTGAACGGTAAGAAAAAAGGTGAGGGATGGTTAGAAAACGGAAAATTACATAAGAAAAGAATTCTATATCATATTAACGGTCAAGTATCAGAACAGTTAATTTATGAAAATGGTCTAAAGCATGGACTTACAATACGATTTTTTGAAGATGGTACTTTAAGACAAAGAGGGGCATACATACAAGGCAAAAAAGATGGAAAATGGGAACTGTATCACCCAAATGGTCAGATGAAACAGTTAACTATGTTTAAAAATGATAAAGCAAATGGAGTATCAACGACTTATTACTCGACTGGCGAGATTAGGTTTAAACTAGTATTTGATAATGGCGAGGAAATAAAGGGGGAGAATAAAAATTGGATTAAATTTAAGAAACTATACAATAAAGGTAATACTCAAAATCGAAATGGAAGTTATAAAAGTGCAGTCAAACAATATACAAAATGCTTAGCATTAAATGTGAATAAGGCAGAAGTGTTATTTGCTAGAGGTACTGCATATTTGAATAATAGAAAATATGACGAAGCCTTAAAAGATTACGATAAGGCATTGGAAATTGAGCCTTTATATGATATTGCATATATTAATAGGGCAATTACGAGAATCAATAGGCATCAATCAAAACACGAGCGAAAAATAGGAGGATATGATGGTGTGACAATAATGGCTTCAAAGAATGTACCCTTTTCAGATGAAGATAAAAAGTTAATCTGTGAAGATGCTAATCGAGCTTATGAGCTAGGAGATAATAAGGCTTATGGAATTATAGAGCAATTCTGTAAGGAATAGTTTATACCTTTAGAGCTTGTCTAAAATTTAGTTTAATTTGATAGAAGTTTAGACAGGCTCTTAATATAACCAAATCATTATGAGAAATTTATTATGGATAGGATGTGCAACGATATTGCTGTTGGGGTGTGACCCAAAAGCCAATTCTACTTCAATTATTGAAGGTCAACAAGCAATTGAGGCGGCGTTAAAAGAGACAGTATCTATAGACACGGCATCTTTACCTATTCATGGAAATGGTTTGAAACACATACAACCGACTCAGAGTTTTATGGATACTCCTAAACTATTTCAGTCCTTCTTAGAACAATTTGAAATCGTAGAATTACCGTATGAACTAGATGAGAAAATACTGGATAAGTCGGAAGATGTCTGGAAAATAGAGCCACTTTTATCTCCAAAATACTATCC
>CAYLSF010001716.1:0-1654 GCA_964385675.1 uncultured Saprospiraceae bacterium | reverse complement strand
GGTATTCGAGTCATAGTATGGTTTAAATTTTTTTAAAATCAACTCACTATTATTATTCCACTCAATTATTTTATAGCCATTTGGAATTAGTCCTTTTTTAAGGTCATTTTTGTTTTGGTCATTTTTAATTGCTGACCAGAATACTCTTGAATATCCAAATCCACCGTTGTCAAATTGATATTCATAATATTTGTATGTCTTGTCAGGCGAAATAGATTCTGATAGAATATTCAAATTCGGTTCATTAAGAGCGTGTTTAGCTTTAAAAGCTTCCGCAACGTCATTCAAATCCGAATTGATTTTAACTCCAATTCCGATTGTTCCAATCAATATTATTCCGACAATCATTAAAATCCACTTTTTCATTAGAAGCAAACGATTATTCTTTATGGCACAATTTTCTCAAATGACGCACAACGTCCCGGCTAAAAAGCGTTGCAGTCACGAAGGGAAGCTATAATTTTTTAGCTATTGTTGTGCATTCGCTTTTTTTATTCTTTTTACTAATGCTGTCCCTAAATATTGTTTCAGTTTAGGAAATTTCCTTCTGTAATACTCATTCCAATAACTTATCATTCGACTTTCCGTCTGTTGCCAATACTTAGGATTCTCTTCAATAAATGAGTAGTAATCATTTATTGTCTTGTCATTTATGTGTTCGTCTAAGACTTCTAAAATTTCAAATACATATTCTCCCAGTAACTGAATTGTAAAAGGAATTATCCATTTCTCGTCCTTATGGACTAGCTTTTTAAGCCTCTTTTCTCGTAGGTAACCATTGTGATGTCTTAAGAAAATGCAGTTCATAATGGATTTCTGTCTATCGGTCAAATTATTTTCAGAGTCAATGTCTGGCTCGTTAAAGTATAGTCTATAAGGAATTGTCAGTTGTTCCCTGTTCACGTTAATCGTCAACTCAGTCGGATGAATCAGATTCTCAACTTTATGAACTTGACCATCACAAAGCTTTGCGTCATTCTTTTCGAGTGGCAATATTTTGATAACCGACTCAACGTCCGATTTGAGTTCAGTCGGAAAGGATTTAAGAAGTCTGTCCTTATATTCTTTTGTTTTATTTTTTGTCAACCAACTCAGCATTAGTTCTTATGTTAATCTCGAACCGTCAGTTCTATCTCCTCACATCCAATCCTTATTACTCTTCCATCTTCAAAAAACATAATTAAATCGTCATTCATTTTTGGTTTTAACTGTGGGATAATCCCATCATTAATTTCCCTAGAGTCGCTTGGGAAAAAAGTGATTTCTCCAAGTCGTTCGGTATCTTCTTTTGATGCTTCACTGTCACCATCTTTGTAATATTCATAATAGACATTTTCAAACTCAAACTTTAGGCTTTGGAATTCGTCATTTTTTATCCAATCGCCTGTCGTTCTTTTAAAGTCCACAACAATGTTTTCCCCATTTTTTGTAAGTCCGATAAAGTCAAAATTATTATGAAGGTCAATATGTGTTCCGTTTAACTGAACAGCATAGTTTTCTTCTATTTCAAAATTTGTCTTCATTCGGTTTTTCTTAAATGACGCACAACAACGGCTACCCGTCAATAGGCTGGATTGACGGGTAGCCACCAATATACGCAACTCTGTCCTCAGCCCCCATACTCCCTTGCAAACGCTCAGCTCTCTATCCCTGG
>CAYLSF010001715.1:0-1661 GCA_964385675.1 uncultured Saprospiraceae bacterium | reverse complement strand
TGTACTTCATAATAACAATAGTCCTTGGACTAAATCATTTTATAAGACTGAAGGTAGAACTATAAAATTTGTTAAATGCCAAAATTAGTCAATTAACAAAATACAATTTAAATAAATGATGAAACTAGATGATAAAAATATTGTAAAACTACTTGGTATTAGTATTCCTGTATTTTTTGTTTTAATAGTAGGTATTATTGGCGTTGCAGGTATTTTAGATATACTAAGTCCTAGAGAGACATTTGAGTCGTTACAATATTCTGCTACAATTGTCGCTACTTATGTCGGTGCTATACTAGGTTTTGTATTTAGTAAAGATGGTGATACCGTAAAAACAAAGAATAAGGATGTAGATGATTTAAAGAACTATCTAAGACCTCTCATTTCCTTAATATTGTCTGGAGCTTTAATGTTAGGGTTATTGTCAATAGCGTTATTATTAGTATTCGATAAGATACCTTTTGAAATATATAAAACATCTTCAACTGTCTTAACTTGGGTTTTAACTGGCTTTACGAGTTTCATAATAGGAAGATACTTTGGTAAAGGTGAATTTTTATAATTAAATATCTTCTTCTAATTGATTTATTACACCATGAAAAATATACCCGTTGTATTAACCATATTTGCCAACGATAGCAATAATATCTTGCAACTTCAGCAAGAATCCAAATACATTGAACAAGGATTAAGAATACTTAATAAAGAAGGGAAAATTAATCTAGTTTCTACCTTTTGTGATTCTATTCAAGAAGTACAGAAGCTTATCCAAGACTATCAAGATAAAAATGAGAAGATTGCCTTATTACATTTTGGGGGGCATGCTAACTCCAATGTATTGCAATTTGAAGAAGGGAATGGCTATGGTAAAGGACTCGCCTTAATGATGGAGAGTATAGATGTTGTTGTTTTAAATGGATGTGCTTCTGAGGGAAATATAAAATGGTTACATCAGCATGCCGTAGAAGCCGTAATAGCAACAACACAAGTGATAAGTGATTTTAGTGCCATTAAATTTGCTAAAAACTTTTATGAGCGATTAGGGCAAGAAATGACTTTACGAGATGCTTTTCTTAAAGCATTACAATATCCTCTAAGTAAACAAAAAGTACTTAAATATAAGGAAACAAATAGAGGATTTACTTTTAAAGAAGAAGAGGAAGAGGAATTGAATCGCTGGATATTAGACTATGAACCAAAAAATGAAGTGATAAAAGATTGGAAATTATTAGATAGAATAACGGGAAAACGATACCACTATCAAAAAGTACGAGAAAAGAAATATGTTACAAAGATAAAAAAACGATATAATACTATCAAAGTTTTGGGGATGTCAGAACCTCTTCCTCTAGACTCATTATATGTTAGGCTTAATATCTTGGAGAAGGTAACAGAGCAGTATAGTTCTAGTGTTGAAGAACTTGAGAAACAATTTGAAGAAAATAATAGATTTTTAAGTAGAACGATACAAACTTTAAGTAGTCAAGATGTTGTAAATAGATATAAGAAACTACTTGTATTAGGTAAACCAGGAGCTGGTAAAACTACGTTATTAAAATATTTAGCTTTACAAAGTACTAAACATTATGAACATCCATCTAAACAAGGAATTGAAAACCAAGAATATAGGGCTAAGCAAAGTATTAGAAATATTGTAACTA
>CAYLSF010001714.1:0-1661 GCA_964385675.1 uncultured Saprospiraceae bacterium | reverse complement strand
CCTGGTGATCCAGAGTTGATTACACTTAAAGGATTCAAAGCCATTCAATCCGCAGATGTTATATTATATGATGCCTTAGTCAATCCTATTTTATTGGAAGAAGCACCAAAGGCATTAAAAATATTTGTTGGCAAAAGAGCAGGTAAACATAGTGCGACACAAGATGCCATCAATTTACTGATGGTACAATATGCTTTTTCGCATGGTCATGTGGTTCGATTGAAAGGAGGGGATGCGTTTGTGTTTGGTAGAGGACATGAAGAATTGAACTTTGCACAATCTTTTGATATTCCTGTGGAAATTGTGCCTGGTATTTCGAGTTGTATAGCTGTTCCTGAATTGCAAGAAATACCATTGACTAGAAGAGGGGTTAATGAAAGTTTTTGGGTGATGACGGCAACAACCCGACATGGAAAATTGTCTAAAGATGTAGCTATTGCGGCACAATCTTCGGCAACTGTTGTAATCTTAATGGGATTGCGAAAACTAGCTGCTATTGTTTCGTGTTTCCTTGCTGAAGGAAAAGCGGAGACCCCTGTTATGGTGATTCAGCATGGTTCTACACCTAAAGAAAAAGTAGTGCTTGGAACTGTTGAAACCATTGAAGCAGAGGTTGAAGCCGCTCATTTGGGTACGCCTGCTATTATTGTGCTTGGCAATGTAGTGGCATTGCACCCAAATTATCAACAGACTATTTTATCAGAAATTCATGCAAATAAATCATATTACGATGAACAACCAAAATCCACTTTACCCCGTATTTTTCAAGCTACATCGCCTAAAAATGCTCATCGTCGGAGCAGGGGCAGTCGGTTATGAGAAGTTGTTTTTTATTCTAAAAAGTAGCCCAGAAGCGAATGTTACGGTAGTCGCAACTTGGGTTTCTGATGAATTGACGGAACTTCTAGCTCAAAATGACTATAATGTAAATATCATCATCAAACCCTTTGAAGCGAGTGATATTGATGGACATGATTTAATAGTAGCGGCTACAAATGATCGTCCACTCAATCAATATGTGCAACAGTGTGCGAAAGCCAAAGGCAAACTTATCAATGTGGCAGATACACCCGATTTGTGTGATTTCTACTTAGGGTCAATTGTAACAAGAGGTCCACTCAAAGTAGCAATATCTACCAATGGTCAATCACCCACTTTTGCCAAACGTTTCCGTCAGATGCTAGAGGCTATTTTACCCGAAGAAGTAGAAGATTTGATTGCTAATTTAAAAATCATTAGAGACCAATTAGAAGGCGATTTTGATGAAAAAGTTAAGCAATTGAATGAAGTGACGGCTAGTTTGGTGGAGGAGTAAAATGATATTTATGTTATCATAACACTAGAATATGCTTTATTATTAGCAAAATAATCGTAAAATAAAAAGACAAGTTATTCCTCTATAATTCCTAATTTTTTTACTAAGATACTGTGTAGTGCTTAAGGATTTTTACGATTTCTAGTATGTCATCGTCTTGTGTAGCGGAAAAATCTCGACTTACTGCAAATTCTTTTCCCTTTAGAACCATGAAATACCACAAACGTCCAACAACATAACAGCCATAAATTACATCATCATTTTTATTTTGAACCTGTCCAACCATCATGGCGGCTAAGTTTTGTCCAATAGGGTCGCCGCTACTATTAACATCTTTTTTATATTC
>CAYLSF010001713.1:0-1663 GCA_964385675.1 uncultured Saprospiraceae bacterium | reverse complement strand
AGATAATAACCGCACTGAAACTAATCCATTGAGCTAAATCCATAATTGGTGACGATCGTTTGACTTTATTTTCCTAAGTTTAATCTGAATTGATAGCTATTTCTAGAAATATCTTTAAGTAGATCAGGGAAATAAAACAGACTCAAGTAACAAATAGTTAAGCAGATTTCAAGTTGACAAATTCAACTTCATGACCACCTTGTTCTCCTCTGGATTCTAGTCCCCAAATTACATGGCAAGCTAATTCTTGTTCCGAATCAAACATTTGACCTGCTAGCTCATCTTCTTTTAGATGCTGCCATTCCAACTCCACTTTATTCATCTGCGAACAATAAGGTGGCAAAAAGAAAAGGAACAGTCCACTTGATTCCCACTCCTTGTATTTCTCTTTGACCATTTTACTCACATGGATTGAACCGTTATCTAAGACAATTACCCGTATACGACCTGTTTCATTCGCTATTTTCGCTTGTTGATTCATCATGGCAATAAACTCTTTACTCTTCATACTTCCGAGTACAAGACCATAGAAGAAACTGACCAATGGTTGCCATAATCCCATGATACTTAATCTTTTACCCTTCTTTTTTGTTTGTTCTTGTCGTTTTTGCTCTCCAATAAAATAGTAACTATAACCGACTTCACTCCAGAGACAAAAACCTGATTCATCCCCATAAAGTAGGTCTATTTCCCCTGCTGCTGATGCCATTTCTAACATTTCTAGGTCTGCTTGCTTTTGGAGAACCTTTTTTGGGTCTTGTTTGTCTCGATTGCTTTGTCTTGTTCGCTTCCAAATGATCCCCTTTTTTTTAGTAGTTGACGTAAATGATCGGCACTAAGTCTAACTCCTCTGATTCGTTCTAGTTTTTCCGCTAATTGCTTACTGTTATATCTTCTTTGCTCTTGTCGTAAACTTTCTTCTAGATATTCTAAATCCGATTGAGTCCAAGTCCTTTTCCGTCCTCTATCTCCTCGTTCATACAATCCCCCTAATCCTTCTTTTTGCCATTTATTTAAGGTTTTTCTGACTGTTTTTACACTACAGTTGAGATAAACAGCAATCTTTTCCACATACCAACCGTGGTGACTAAGACAGATGGCTTCTGCTCGTTCCTTTACTCTTTGACAAAGGTTATTTGCATGCCTCATTTGTTTTAATGTTGTTTCCTCTGTTGGCGTGAGAAATACTCGAAGTCTTACACCCATTATTTTTTCTGTTTGAGATTTTGTTACCTATCTTAATCTACATCTATTTTTTTATCCTGACCTACTTAAAAGCCAATGGCTAAAAGCTAATAGCTTGTCCATAACAACTAATTAACTACTTTACATACAATGACAGGTAAATGTCATGTAAAAGAATCCAAATGTCAGGCGGTATGAGATCATAACATTTTAGTATTGCAACAGATTTTAATTCACAATCCAAAAACATACTGTTATGAAATCAACAATCAATACATCCACACCATTACAAAAACAATTTTTAAAAGTCTTTATTTCTCTCTTTTGTTTGCTATTTGTATTATCTCAAAGTACTGCTTGCACTATTGTAAGTGGTATTGCCACAAATGGACATGTATGGAATGCCAATAATGAAGATGGGCCTTTTGGCATTGCTAATTTTATCAATGTATATCCTGCGACAGCAGCTACACAATAC
>CAYLSF010001712.1:0-1666 GCA_964385675.1 uncultured Saprospiraceae bacterium | reverse complement strand
CGGTTAGTGCAAAAATATTGGCTTTAGAAAGATTGACACCATCAAATTTGACATAACCTCCTTCCAGATTTTTTATTCTAATATACGCATCTATGAGTTCTTTTTTCTCCTCTTTAGTCATATTACGTATATTGGATTTTGCTTTTTGAGCGAGTTCTTGAAGCCTTCTATCGTTAATGATTGTGTGCTTCCCATCACCTCTAAACCAAGTGCTAGCACTTCGGGCATTAATAAGACCACTAAATTTTGGCGTTACGAGATTAAGCGTGTGTTGTTTGATGTGTTCGATTTGCGCGCTTTTCATTTGGCTTTCAAGGCGCACGGCTGCTTGGATAGCGAATAGTATAACTTGCGAATTAAGTGCCATTGGTCTTAACATTTGATGTAGACTTTCTTAGGAAAGCCGAAAAAGGTAATTTTCATCATTCTTTAACCCTTTCACCGAAAACACAAAAGCAGGGAAAGCGACTATAATAGACATTTTATAAAGCTTATAGTTTTCTCATGGAGAAATAATATTAATCCATATCTAAAATTGTGGTTAATTATGGTAGAATTATTTGCTTACCCTGCGTTATTTTTCTCTGCAATAGCTCGGCTATCACATCAAAAAATGCCTTGATTAATCAAAAATTCTACTGGATACTTAATACATATTTCAGACATGGATGAGTATAAGTCAAAGAATCATTTTCATTTTGTATGGACAAGATAGTAGATTTTTTGAAGGCTTCAAAAAGAAATGTTTTGGGAAGGTGATATTTTATAAGGAGACTGTGTTATAAATAGATATAATACATAAGTATTGTTTAAAAATTAAAATCAAGTTGGATGAAACGTAATTTTGAGCAAATTTCAATCAAAAACTCCAAATTCTAATCAAATCAAATAAGTAGCAATACCCAAAGAAGCGATACTAATCTTTACATTTTCAATTTCTAAAGCTTTTATAGCACAGGCTTCGATAGTTGCGCCTGTAGTAATCACATCATCAACCAAAAGGATATGTTTATTGCGAATTAATTCGGGTTGTTTGATTTGAAAAGCATTTTTGACATTATTAAATCGTTCGACTTTAGATTTTTTTGTTTGTGTTTCGGTATTGATCGTACGTATAATTGCATGTTCATAAAAAGGCTTATTCATAGTTTTTGAAAGTCCTTTTGCTATTTTGGCACTTTGATTATAACCGCGCTTGTATTGTTTGGTTGGATGTAAAGGTATAGGAATAATACAATCTATTTCTGAAAAGCGAGAGGTCGCTAATTCATTACCATACCATTCGCCAAGTATTTCGCCGACTTGTGGTTTGCTTGCATATTTAAGTTGGTAGATGAGTTCTTGTACAACATTGGTTTTTGAAAAAAAGTATTGTGCTGCTCCATGTTGAATTTCTAATCTGCCCCAAAATCGCTCTTCTAGTGCATTATCGGGTTGATGATGAAAATTCGTTTCTGGTAATTCTAGTTCACATTTGGTACAAATAATTTCCTCATCTACAGATTGTTTTCTACAAGCTAAACAGAGATTAGGATAAAATAACGAGGTGAAATCTTTTTTGAATTGTTTAATTATCTTGGTGTTTGGTATTGTAAGCATTGGATCTTAGATTAAAATTTTTCGGCAAACGATAGATAGAAAGTCTTAATATACTAAATAAGTCTAT
>CAYLSF010001711.1:0-1670 GCA_964385675.1 uncultured Saprospiraceae bacterium | reverse complement strand
CCTTCAATTTAATTTAAAACCTAAAAGTATGACAACACCATCTACCCAAGCAATAAAAATCGTATTGCCTTGTAATGAAGTAGAAATTCATTACAAACGTCCCAAGCTAGACGCCAAACTAAAAATAAATTCTTCAGAGACTACAAATCAGCTACTCCGTAAATTTATACATACCAACAAAATTGATTTCAAAGAATTTTTTTGGGTATTACTGTTATCAAACAACAACCAAGTACTTGGTATCGGCGAAATAGCCATAGGTCAAACTATGGGCGTTTCTGTAAATATCAAAGAAATTTTTCAGTTGGCTTTATTAGCTAATGCCTCAGTTGTTATTGTGGCGCACAACCACCCTTCAGGAACATTAGTACCTTCAAAGGCGGATAACAACATCACTAAAAAAATTAAAAGTGCAGCCAAATTACTCGATATTACTTTACTAGACCATCTCATCATTACTTCTGAAAGTTATGTCTCATTCTCGGATAACAATTGGATGTAATACCTGTTCAAACTTATGCCCAAAACCCCAATTTCTTATTACGGCGGTAAACAAAAAATGCTCAAGCATATTCTACCGCTTATCCCAGAACATCATATTTATACCGAAGCTTTTTTTGGTGGTGGTGCGGTGTTTTTTACTAAAGCACCAGCTCCTTCTGAAATCATTAATGACCTCAATGGTATGGTGGTTAATTTTTATGAGGTAGTACAGTCCGACTTTGAAGCGCTGAAAGCAAAGATTGAACAAACCCTGTTTTCAAGAGCCAGTTACAAAGTCGCCTTAACCATTTATAAGATGCCGCATTTATTTGATAAGCTACAACAAGCTTGGGCATTTTACATTGGGACCAACATGGGCTTTTCCTGCCAAATAGGGGCTTGGGGTTATGATAAGTATAGTGTACAAGTCAAGCAGTTTACCAATAAAAAAATGAATTTTAATCTTGATATTGTTGACCGCTTGAAGCATACGCAAATTGAACACAATGATGCTTGTAAAGTGATTTCAAGTAGAGATGCCGAAGATGCTTTCCATTATGTAGATCCGCCATATTTCAATTCTAATCAATCGTTTTATAGTGGCTATACCAAAGCGGATTTCAAAACCTTGTTAGACACACTGAGTTCGATAAAAGGTAAATTCTTGTTAAGTAGTTACCCATCCGATATTTTACAACAATATATTGAAGCGCAAGGTTGGCACAGTCAATCCTTTACTAAATCACTTTCTGCCTCTAAAGGGATTACCGGACAAAAAAGAAAATCTAAAGTAGAAGTCTTAACGGCTAATTATCCATTAAATGAGATAACAACACATGAGTAAAATCCCTTTTCGGGTGGTAGAACTCTTTGCTGGTGTGGGTGGTTTCAGAATCGCATTCGAAGATTATCCTAAAAGTAAAAATGCTGATTTTGAAGTCGTATGGAGCAATCAATTTGAACCACGAACCAAAAAGCAACACGCCAATTTGGTGTATAAATATCGGTGGCCGAATGCTAAACACTCAGAAGAAGATATTGAATCTATTATTAAAAATAGGATGGACAGTATTCCCGAACACGACTTGCTTGTTGGTGGCTTCCCTTGCCAAGATTATTCCATAGCCAATCGTTCCCATAACAAAGGAATAAAAGGCACTAAAGGAAAATTGTGGTGGGCTATTGAT
>CAYLSF010001710.1:0-1670 GCA_964385675.1 uncultured Saprospiraceae bacterium | reverse complement strand
AATTTAGCCTAATGCACTAATCCTTTCTAGAAATAAAAACATTGAATAGGTCTTAAATAATGTGAATATTCAATTCTTTAACAAATTTTTTAACACAATGAAGTATAAATTCTACTACATAGGCTTAGTCTTTTTATCATGCTTTTTACAATGTACGCCTACTAAAATAACTGTCAATATTGAACAAAAAGCAGAGCAGTTGGCTCATAAATTTATCATCACGGATGGTCATGTGGATTTGCCCTACCGACTTCGAGTAAAAAACTTTCGATTGGAGAAAGAGTTTTTAGGTATTCCTATTGAAACAGATCAAGGCGATTTTGATTATGTTCGCTCTAAAAAAGGTGGACTAGATGCCCCTTTTATGTCCATTTATATTCCTGCTAGATATCAGAAAAAAGGAGGCGCAAAAGAGTTGGCAGATACTTTAATTACTATGATAGAGGGAATTGCAAAAGTACATCCCGATAAATTTGCTATTGCAAAATCACCATCAGATGTAAAAAGTCAATTTAAAAAAGGATTAATTTCTTTACCTATGGGCATGGAAAATGGTGCTCCGATAGGCGATGATTTAAGGAATTTGGCCTACTTTAAAAAAAGAGGGATTAGTTACATTACACTCACTCATTCTAAGGATAACCAAATCTGCGATTCCTCTTATGATAAAACTCGGACATGGAATGGATTGAGTCCTTACGGCCGAAAAGTCGTGGCTGAAATGAATAAAGTGGGGATTATGATAGACATTTCTCATGTTTCTGATAGTACCTTTTATCAAGTCATGGAACTCACTAAAGTTCCTGTAATTGCTTCGCACTCCTCTTGTAGAAAATACACACCAGGATTTGAAAGAAATATGAATGATGATATGATAAAAGAGTTGGGTAAAAATGGTGGTGTTATTCAAATTAACTTTGGCTCCACGTTTTTAGACAGTCGTATCAGAGAAAGGAATGATTCCTTAAGAAATGTATTAAATGAATTACTAGAAGCCAAAAATCTTAAAACTAAGGCTGAGGAAGCTAAATTAGTTATTGAGCAATTTAGAAAGGATAATCCAAAGTTATATTCTGATGTGAAAATGGTGGCTAATCATATTGATCACGTTGTAAAATTAGCAGGTATTGACTATGTAGGACTAGGCTCAGATTATGATGGGGTAGGAGATACCCTTCCTACAGGTTTAAAGGATGTATCTCAATATCCAAATCTAATAGCAGAATTATTAAGAAGAGGATATTCCGAAAAAGATATTGAAAAGATTTGTTATAAAAATGTCTTTAGGGTATGGTCTAAGGTTTTAGCTTATGCGGATAAATAACTCTTTATTCATATAGATAACTCACCATTTTTGAATTTGGCGAACGGATGAATTTAATTCATCCGTTCGCTTTATGGTATTCAGAGTATGAAGTTGTTTAATAATTTGAGTATTGACCTTTTAATCCAAAAAGTGGGCGTAAAAAATTTATTCTTCTAATCAATTCAAATAATATCCAGGAACCTAGAAAAGTGATAATGATAAGAAAAATGAAGAATAGTCCATTAGAATGGAAATAGGGATTAAATTGATAAATAGCTAAAATTAAGACGGTTTGATGGAAAATATAAAAAGGATAAACCGCTTCATTCATATAACTCAAATATTTGGAAGGTGTTGAAAGATA
>CAYLSF010001709.1:0-1671 GCA_964385675.1 uncultured Saprospiraceae bacterium | reverse complement strand
GCAAATTGTTGCGAAATAATAATTACTTTTTTCTCCATAAGTTTTCTTAGGGAGATTTTTATTATCATTTATCAAAATGTGAAAGATAATTGAATTCATTCAAGTATAACTTTCTCGATTATTTCACATGATTTTTTATCAGGATTCTGACTGCATTTACTTATTGAAACAATAATTTTACTCTGAATGTCTCGCAAAACACTTAATTTCTTGTTTATCTTTTTCAAGTTTTGTTCAAGTTTAAGCTGTACGTGTCTACATCTTTCTTCAGAGTTACACAAATTCAGTATATCCTTTATTTCTGAAAGTGAGAAGCCCAACTCCTTCAAATCTTGGATCACTTTAACTACAATAATATCTTTATAAGAATATTCACGATATTTGTTCCCTTGTCTCTTGACTTTTAATAGTCCTTCCCTCTCATAAAATCGAATAGTCTCACGATTCAACTTACTCTTATTAGAAAACTCTCCTATTAACATAAAAATACCCAATCAAAAAAATTTCAATTTCTCAAAACCTTGTAGTATACTTTAAGGTAGTCAAACATTTATAAACTATATTTATAGGAAAGTTTCATGAATCAAAAAAACTCTGCCAATAATGACAAAAATCTTGCCATTATTGGAATGATGACGGCAGTTGCAGCTTCCTTATGTTGCATTTCTCCAATAATAGGAGCCATTATAGGTATTGGAAGTATAGCTTCTACATTTAGCTGGTTGGAGCCTTATAGACCTTACCTAATTATTTTAACTGTGATTGTATTAGGATTTGCTTGGTATCGCAGTTTTAAAAGAAAAATAAATCATGAAACAGATTGTAACTGCAATAAGCTTTCATTTTTTAAAACCAAAACCTTTTTAGGAATGATAACTCTGTTTTCAGTCATTTTATTCTTATTTCCCTACTATTTCCAAACTTTTTTGCAATCTACAGAGAAAAAGATAAATACAATACAAGGAAAACATTTATATAAAGTAAAAATAAAGGTAATAGGAATGACTTGCCCTGGCTGTGAATATAGTGTAAATAAAATCATCAAAAAATTGCCTGGTGTCTATAAAGTAACATCAAATCACAAAATAGGTTCCATAATTATCAAATACGATAAGAATAAAGTTACACTAAAAGACTTTAAAAATGCAATTAATAGTCTTGGATATACTATAACTAATATTATTGGAAAAATATAAAAATGAACACACAAGATAAAATAATTACCTTATCGATTTTAACATGCCCTAATTGTAAAAATCAAACAGAAGAAGAAATGCCTACTAATGCCTGTAAGCGTTTTCACACTTGTCTTAACTGCAATTTCTTTATAAAACCAATAACTGGTGATTGTTGTGTATTTTGTTCTTTTGGAACTAATACCTGTCCTCCTAAACAGATAGAAGATAGATGTTGTTAAATATAGATTCACTACTACATCTCATTCGTCCTATTATTAGGACAATTGGTTTCAATTCATTTACCCATAATTAAAGCAAGTCATATTCAAAATCAATAAGACTCTTTCCCCACGATAATTTTATACAGTTTGCGATTTCGTATACGTTTTTATACACCATTTATACAATCTTTATATAAAATTTATACCGATTTTATAGGATTTTTACACGGATTTTATACCCTGGTTTATACCAACTACCCTTTAGTGGCCGA
>CAYLSF010001708.1:0-1673 GCA_964385675.1 uncultured Saprospiraceae bacterium | reverse complement strand
TAGGAGCTAAATATCCTTTTCCTGCTCTTACAAATCGTAAGGCAATAGGACCATCAAGATACCAGCCTTTCTTGTTCTCTTCTCCCTCCTCTTTTTTTTGTGTTAAAAATTCTAAAGCCCCTTGGAATACTTCTGGAAATTCATCAATAGGCACTGCATATTCAATAGATGCCCCTACTGTAGCTAATGAACCCGTTCCTTGATTCCACACATTATACGATAAATCTACATAACCCTCATCTTTAGTGTGTGCATTATCTCTTAGGGTTTTGAGTGCAGACTCTATCAACTTTGTTTTAGGGCAATCCCCCCAATTAAAAATTAATTTTGCCAACGCTGCGGTAATGTCTAGTTCTCCAAATAAGGTAGGCCAAATTTTACGGTGTGCATATTTACCAGCGGATTGTTTAAAAGTAGGTTTATTCGTTTTTTGGACATAAGAACGACCTGCCCTTCCTTCCAATATATAAGGATTTACATAGAAATAATCAAAATGCAAAATCTCTTTTTTTTGAATCTTATGAATATCATCAAGTGTAGGATTTTCTAAGCTATCATAAGCCTTATACATCACATTTTCGTATTGTGCCTTAATTTTTGCCGCATGGAATCTTGCTGTTGTAACATTCCATTCAGCATATTCTGCGGGAAAGTCTTTTTGTCCTAAAAAGCCTTGTTCATAAAGTCTTAGTATAGGCATCACTTCTATAATAACAGAATAGATTAATCCAATACATCCTATACTCACAATGATAGAGTTAAATTTATCATCATCTTGAACTAGCTCTTTGACTTTCACGCCTTCGCAAACCTCACTGTAGCCTTCGGGATTTGTTATGCCATTGCTTGGTTCAATTCGCCTAACAACGCCCTCTGAATCTACTAAAAGAATAGAGCGAATGGTATCATGATAAGTGCTTAAAAAACCACCTGAACCATGTGTGCCTGTAGAAAATGCACCAGCAAATCGCTGAATGGCTCCTCCTCCAGTATTGAATAAACTTCTCCTTCCAATGGCCTCATCACTATTCCAATCTACTTGACCGAAACATTCATTGGGGTTAATTTTTTTAGGATTAATATTATTAGGATTACTAGGGCGATCATAAGATTCATTACACAATAAATGATTAACCATGGATACTTTCCAGCCATTTAATACATTGAAGTACCGATGTTTATGTTCATGTCTTTTTAAATTTTCAATAGGTGCTTGACTTTCTTTATACATTACGGCATATTCATCTCCAATAGCATCAATAGTTTGTGTTAAATCAAGATAGATACCAGGTACGGTATCACTATCTTGACTTTTTGAATTGTCTTTATATTTACTTGTTACATCCCATGTTTTTTGAGATGCTTTCCCTATGGCTATCGCTTCCGAATAAGAGTGTTTTGAACCAATTGACCGCACCTTCCAGTCATTTTCTTTAGCCACTTGTATGGCTTCTATAACCCCTTTTAGATTTTTAGGGCGATAATACTGATTGGGGGTGTAATCCCATGTCTCAGCATCATTTTCTACTGGTTTTACTCGCTTGGCTTCTTCAAAGTTAGCACCTTTTACTGTTACAAACCGCATGGCTTTGAGCCAGTGTTTGAATTTATAAATACTATCAAAAAAAATAGTTTCTAACCAAAATACGAAATGGAAAATTTTATTAATAATT
>CAYLSF010001707.1:0-1673 GCA_964385675.1 uncultured Saprospiraceae bacterium | reverse complement strand
GAGACTTTGGGTGAGTTGACAGAAAAAACGGAAGTGATTTGGGTCGTGTATCATGGTTTTGGGCAGTTGGCAAAGTATTTCATTAAGCGATTTGATATTCTGGATTTAGAAAAATGCTATGTGATTGCACCACAAGGCTTATCTAAATTCTATATGGATAGATTTTCTAAAGTGGGTGCATCATGGTTGACTAGAGAAAGTAAAGAAATTGATTTAGAAAATCAATTGAATTATGTCCAAGCCGTTTTTGAGCAAGAAACTCAAGGCGTAAATTGGTCAAAAGTGAAGCTAAATATCATGGGCTTTTCGCAAGGTACAGCTACTTCTTCTCGTTGGATTGCTAAGTTTAAAGTACCTTTTGATAAATTTATTTTCTTTGCCGGTACAATTGCACATGATGTTTCCAAAGCGGATTTGGATTTTATGAAGCCTAATGCAAAAGTGTATATGATTGTAGGAGATAAAGATGAATTTATTACTACAGAACGCATAGAAAAAGGTACAGCAGCTATCACCAATCAAATGAAAGCACCTAACGTCATTGTCTTTGATGGTGTACATAAAGTGGATAGAGCCGCGTTAAAACAAGCTATTAAATCAGAATATTTAAAATAACAGAGTCGCTCGTTCCTCGCTGATTGTGTCGTTCCTTCGTCACTAATTGTATGATTGACTATAAAGTAGTAACGCTATTTTATATCTTTCGTAATAATTTTACAATCAGTCGAAGGCGACACAATCAAAAAATTATAACCATTCAACAATCATCTCACATCCGTCATCTCTTAGAACTACACATAGGTCTATTATGCATCAGTACCTCTGGGGCATTAGGGCGATACGTAGAGTTGCCTCCACCATTAACGATTTGGTGGCGAGCCTTATTTGCCTTGTTCTTTTTGGGGGTATATTGTTATTACCGAAAGTTTTCATTTCGATTTGATTTCCGCAAAAAAGGAGGGATTATTTTAGGGACAGGCGTTTTAATGATGTTACATTGGGTCTTATATTTTTATGCCTTACAATGGTCAAATGTAGCCGTAGGGATGTTATCCTTAATGACCTTTCCTGCTATGACCGCTTTGTTAGAACCACTAATCCTAAAAACACCGTTTCAAAAAATACAATTATTATTAGCAGGATTGGTTTTATTGGGTATCTATTTTTTAGTTCCCAATTTTGACATGGAGAATTCCATTACACTTGGATTAATTATGGGACTATTATCTGCTTTTTGTTATTCTATCCGTAATATTTTACTTAAAACACAGGTCGATTCAGTGCATGGTTCGGTCATTATGTTTTATCAAATTTTAATTACACTCGGTTGCTTAATCCCTGTATTTGGAATTTATGAAACAGAAGGTGTCGTTACCTATTTACCGTTTTTAATATTGCTAGGTTTGGTAACAACTGCCATTGGTCATACCTTATTTTTGAATAGTTTTAAACACTTTTCTGTCAGTACAGCTAGTCTTGTTGGAAGTATTCAGCCTATTTATGGAGTTTTGATAGCAATTTTATTTCTGGGTGAATACCCTACTTGGCAAAGCGTTATTGGCGGTATTTTAATCTTATCAACCGTAATAATTGAAAGTATGCGTTCCTCCGACTAATTTTACTTATTACTTATTACTTATTACTTATTACTTATTACTTATTACTTATTACTT
>CAYLSF010001706.1:0-1674 GCA_964385675.1 uncultured Saprospiraceae bacterium | reverse complement strand
AAATGCGGTAATAGATAATATCTTCATCAAAGGTGAAACATTAAATGTAATGCGGCAACGCCATAGTATGGATACAAATGTTTTTTATGGATTAGGTTGGTTTTTGTATAGTCCGGAACCAAACAGAGGGGATATAATCGGTCATTCAGGGGGGCAAACGGGCTGTTCTTCGCAACTACTAATTTTTCCCGAGAAAGGCATTGTCAGTGTTGTCCTTGCTAATACTTCTCGAACTGAAGTGACAGGTTTTGCCGTAGATCTATTAAAAATTGCTGTGAGGCAGTAATACAGTTGGGGCCAACCACTTACGCCCTTAAAAAATAAGATAAATAAAAAGCGACTTGCTAACATTGTATATGCGAAGATGTTCCTTGCACGGGCACAATTCGCATATACGCTAACCGTTACAATATAGACGGCAATTACACAGCTGAAGGAATTCGAAGCAAAATTGTATTTTAAACATGTAATAAAGCAATTAATGGCATGAAGAATACAGTTATGCTTTTTTGGATTCTTTTCACTTTTACATTGAATGCTCAAAATAGCAGCAATCAATTGAAATTTATAAACCTGTTTAGTTCAGAAATGAAAGAAGGCGTTTCTTGCTTTAGAATCCCTTCAATAATTACCGCAAAAAATGGGGATATAATCACTGTAATAGATGAAAGAGTTCCTTCTTGTGGAGATTTGAAATGGAGCAAGGATATTAATCTTGTAATGCGTCGGAGTATTGATAATGGGAATACCTGGTCAGAAATTAAAACGATTGTCGACTATCCTCTTGGTAAATCCGCTTCTGACCCTTCCATGATATTAGATGAAATTACCGGTGAAATATTCTTATTCTTTAATTACATGGATTTGGAGAAAGAAAAGGATGTTTATTATTTGAAATTGATTTCGAGTAAGGATAATGGATCATCATGGTCTACTCCAATTGATATAACTTCTGACATTACTAAACCAGAATGGAAAAATGACTTCAAGTTTATTACTTCAGGAAGAGGCATTCAAACAACTTCAGGAGCTTTAATTCATACACTGGTCAATTTAGAAAATGGGCTGCACTTATTTAAAAGTGTTGATCATGGTAAAAATTGGGAGTTGGTTGATGCTCCTATTCAGCCGGGTGATGAATCTAAGGTCGTTGAATTAATGGATGGTTCGTTAATGGTGAATAGCAGAGTAAGCAAAATAGGAATGAGGTATGTGCATTTATCTAAAGATGATGGAATATCCTGGACATCAGAACCTGATCCGCAATTGGTCGACCCGGCCTGTAATGCAAGCTTAATTCGATATAGTTCTGTTAGTAAAGGGGCAGATAAAAATCGCTTGCTTTTCTCTAATCCAAAGTCGGAATCATCAAGAGAAAACTTAACCGTAAAAATAAGTTATGACGAAGGTAAAACTTGGCCGTATGAGAAGGTCATCTACTCGGGTAAAGCAGCCTATTCATCAATGACAATTTTGAAAAATGGAGAGCTTGGCTTGTTATTCGAAAAAGATGACTACAGGGAGAATGTCTTCGTTAAATTTTCTTTAGATTGGTTAACAGATGGCGAAGATGGAAGGAGGGATAAAAACAAATAGAAATTGCATAGACCATTATTAAAAAATAAAACGTGTAATATCTAACCTGACAGGGACGCGTTATTCCTCAGACAACAG
>CAYLSF010001705.1:0-1677 GCA_964385675.1 uncultured Saprospiraceae bacterium | reverse complement strand
TAAGGACAGACTTTTTTCTTTATATAGGAATTACATATTTAAAATAAATTTTATCCCAAAACGAGACAAAATCTCTAAAAAAGAAACAGCTTTAATGTTGTTTTTTGATTTAAAATACTGATTATCAGTATTTTGAAAATTGGCATAATTTAAGCCACTAAATAAATATAAGTTGGTTAGTAATAACCACTCATCTAAAAATAACAAATTAGGTATGTTTTCATAATGTTTTTAAGGTTAAAATTGGGTTAGGTGTTTTATTGAGTCTTCTCCAGATGGAGGAGACTTTTTTTATGCCCCTTTTAAACACTACGCAACCTCCTATGTTTTCCCCCCGTAATGGAATTGAATTTTACTAGATATGGCAAAAGACAACCAATTATCAAAACTCATTAAAGCCTGTAGGCGTAAAGATCGGAAAGCTCAGAAAGAGCTATACCAATTATATTATGCTTATGCTATGACTGTTTGCCTACACTATGCTAAAGATATTAATGAAGCTAAAGACATTCTAAACGAAGGTTTTTTTAAAGTATTTACCAAATTACATCAATACGAAGAACGTAAAAGTTTTAAACCATGGCTCAGAAGAATATTAGTGAATACAGCTATTGATTATCATAGGAAATACTATAAAATGGATACACCGCTCGAAATTGTACATATACAAGTACCTACAGTTGAGGTTTCAGGGTTTGATAGACTAGCATTAGACGATATTCTAAACATGGTGCAGCAGTTACCTAGAATGTATCGGACTGTATTCAATTTATTTGTGCTAGAAGGTTATTCTCATGTAGAAATCGCAAAAAAATTAGGAATCAGTATTGGTGGTTCAAAGTCTAACTTATCTAGGGCAAAATCTAAACTAAGGGAAATGATTACCATACAAGAACAATCACATCATGAAGATAAATTAAGAAGAGGAGGAGAGTAACAATACTTAATGAAAGTAATGACGTATCAACTTTAGATTTTTTAATATTAGAGGTTATAATTATTATTTAAGACAATGGAAAAACATAATTTTTGGGAACAATTTAAGGAAAGTGGCGAAACGCCTCGTTCTATTCCCTTCGACGATCAAGATTGGGAGGCACTAGCCGACCGATTAGATGAAGCCGAACCTAAAAAACGGTTTCCTTTTCTATTTTGGTTGCCGTGGATTTTGGCGGGTGGCTTATTACTAAGTAATGGATATTTATTTCTACAATTGCGCAATACAATGCCTGTAGAACCTAAAACCATTATTCAATATGATACCATTTATCAAACCGTAAAGGATACCATTATTATTGAGCGAGTCATAGAAATTAGTAGTATTTCTAATATCAATAACACACAAATTTATATGCCTTCTATTTCTAAAGATTTAGCACCTGTTAATACTGAAAATTCTGCTAATGAGTCTTTAGAAATAGGTCATAATAATTTTAAAAACTTAGAAAATACGGCTTTCCGAAACATTACTTCCTCTAATAATAATGTTAATACTTTTTCAGCGGAAAAAACTAATCCTATTTCCAATAATACAAAATCAATAACTTCTAAAAATTTTAAACCTTCGGAAAATAGAATATCTAATATTATGTCCTCTGAGATAACATCAACTACATCTGAAGATAAAAATATAAGTTGCAGAAGGGTTATATCACGTCTTATATTTGGAGTCTTGGA
>CAYLSF010001704.1:0-1678 GCA_964385675.1 uncultured Saprospiraceae bacterium | reverse complement strand
TTCTGCATCATTTGGGCGAATAGTTATCTTTACCGGATCACTACTTTCTTGTGAAGGGTTAATCCAACGCCTTACTTGCTTCCTAACTATTGTTCCACCGTCATTGTAATTTGGATAACGTACCAATACTTGATAATTAAAATTATTGCCCCAAGGTAATCCAAAGTGAACCGTAGTCGGATCTTGCGTTCCATGTCCACCGCCACCGTGTACTTCTCGCACTCCTGAAAGCACTTGACCATTACAATCTAAAAGTACTAATGTCGCTCCAAGCGCAACACGTTCTTTTCCTGATTGCATAAACTCCGAACGGTCATCTAATACTTCTACATAGAGTGCCTCTTTAGTCGAAGCAGATGTACTTCCACTGTAGAGATTATTTCGCCAAAGTTTATTATGGCTTCGAGTATTCATATAAATATCTAAGTCACCATCATCATCAATATCGACCATAACCGTCCCTTCTCCATCTATTCCAGAGTTAAACTGATTGGAATTATCCAGCGAAAATTGTAAAGGCGAACCTGCACCTACACCACCAGACGGACTATTGAGTTGATTGATATACATGAAACTACGATTATTTCCTACGAGTAAAATATCTACATCTCCATCATTGTCTATATCGCCACAAGCCACTTCATCAATACTAGTACTCAAAGAAGTTGGGATACCTGTCGCTGCACCTAATGGTGTCCAGTTTCCATTTCCTTCATTTCGGAAAATTTGGTTTAAATCATTTTCTGTCCAAAAAGCATCAAAGTCACCATCATTATCAAAGTCATATAATGCTACTGCACCTTTATTCCCATTATTAGCCTGTGCTAGATCAGCACCATTTGTGAAAGTACCTCCTTGATTGAGAAAGAAGTCATTTTCATCACGCTTACGCATAAAAATATCAACCCAACCATCGTCATTTACATCGGTAAATGAGCCATAATCACCATCGGTTGCTGTTTGGTCAAGACCAAGTATGACACTACTGCCAGGTGTAGCATGAGTAAATAAACCACTTGCGGAAGGATTGACAACTGCTCCTGTAAGGTGATTAATATAATTATTACGCATAATATCCACTCCATAGTTGTGGTTATCAAAAATCACATCTAAGTCACCATCTCCATCGAAATCTACAAAACCAGCCCCTTCGGAGTTAAGACCATTAGAAACATTACTACTTGTAAAACTAATAGGTGTAGTACCTCCTGTCCCATCTCCAAACTTACCATTTGAGCCTTGTAAATACACTTCCAATCCAGCATGAGCAGTGTTTCTTAGAAAATCTTTTCTTCCATCATTATTTACATCGCCCCAAACTGCTGAACGCTCCCTTGTATTATTCAGTAGTGCAGGAGCTAAACTCGATGTTACATCAGTATAAGTACTATTTCCATTATTGCGATAAAGTCGAGACCTCTGCGTTCCATCATTTGTATTAATCAGTACGTCCAGGTCTCCATCTTCATCATAATCGCCGAAGGCTAAGCCGCCGTCTTTGTTTGCCGTAAGGTTAAGGCCCCATGAAGAAGCCACTTCTGAGAATGTAGTCTGCGCCACCAGGTTCGTTGCACAAAATACAAGAATGAATACGATAATATCAGTTTGAAATTTACATTTTGTTTTCACTATATGAAATCTATTATTGCAGAGAAGAAGAGTGTGTTGATAGGTTATA
>CAYLSF010001703.1:0-1680 GCA_964385675.1 uncultured Saprospiraceae bacterium | reverse complement strand
ACTGGATTTTATAGTAGCACTTTTTGATTAAAAATTAATTTACTTATAAAGCTTATTCAAAAATCAACACTTTTTGAGAACAGTTAAATTATAAATTTTTATCAAATACTATTTTATTGGTAATTTAAAAGATATTCAATGAAATACTTTTGAAAATAACTAATTCATAATTAGCTAGTTAGAGCTTCCTAAATTAGTCAGTAAATTGATACGATAAATTATCGTTTTTGTTGTGGTAGGTTTCGGATATAGTTAAAAATAGCAGTTTATCCATTAAAATCAAAATAAGTTTAAAATTGGAATTTGTAATTTGGTGCTTGGGATTTGTAATTTACAATTATTCATTCCACTCCAACGTATTAATCATCTGATACACATCTTCCTTAATAAACTGCACCACAGGACGAAGCGAATCGGGATTTGGACGAGCATAAGTGTATAAAGCCCCCCTTAAGAAATGTTTACTGCTATCCGTGAGGTAAAATTGAAAATGCGTTGCTACCGGCCCTTCCAAATCGAAGGTCATCCCATATAGGTTAGCATCCGCTTTTCGGATGGCTTTTTCATCAATATATTCCGCTTTGACGACGTGTTCTTCCACCATGGTAATAGATTCTGCAACCAAATCCGTAAGGGATTTATCTTTAGTAATCGGTTGATACGTACAATGCAATTTCGTATCAAATTGTGGATACACAATATCAAACCAACAAGGATCTTTAGGTCTATCTTCAAAAAAAGTAGTATCCTGTTGAATCTCTGTATAAGTTGGTTGTTGAAAAGTAAATGCACAATAGTTGGCATCAAACGCCTTATAGTCATGTTCTGGAAAGACCACCTTAGGAAATAAACGAGGCTTAGGCGTGTAATCTACTTCACCACAAGCCGACAACAAAATAAGGGCAACTAAACTAATCCAATGTGCTATTCTAATTTTCAAAGTGTACTGCTTTTTTATTAAAAAATATGAAGATTATCAAGAGTAAGTTTACTTTTTAAGTAAAACCTTGGGGTAAAATTATGTTTACCAAACTTTTAAAGTTTAGCAAATATAGCCTTCCAAATTTGACACCGTATAAACTATATTTTAACTCCTTCGACTTATCTTAAATTCTCAATTCTCAATTCTCAATTCTCAATTCTCAATTCTAAACAGTTCCTCTATTCCGTACCCTCCAAATAGAAATCAACATTCTAAACGGCATAATAACCGAAACAATTACACTACCGACCGCAAAAAATGAAAATTGATTTTTAATATAACTCATTAACCCTGTTTCTTCCTCTATCGTCAAGTCAGGAAGTAGGTATTTCATAAAGGTATCAGGGCCGTATTCATCCAAATGCGTTTGAAAAGCATTTAAGTTGCCGACTAAATAAAACGTCAACGGAATCGCTACCAACATAAAAAGTAGCTTAATCCATATCGTGCGAGCAAAAAAGGTATGCTTTAATAAAAAGATATACCGAGTATAAGTGACAAATAACGCAATAGCCACAATATTCTCTGTCTCAAACTGAAATGCTGTCAGATTATTCCAAATCGGACGCATCACCAAATAAACAATAGCCGCTGTTGCCAACCAAAACAAAATCTCTAGCCCAATAACCAATTGTGTATTTTTATTCATTTGTCAAATTTACCGCAAAGTTGATAAAATTGTAGTAGTCTTGTAATAT
>CAYLSF010001702.1:0-1687 GCA_964385675.1 uncultured Saprospiraceae bacterium | reverse complement strand
AGTTAAATAAGGCGAATGCTGAAATCGCTAAGTTTGAAATCAATAAAAAATAACTCAAAGCGGTGGTAAAGCTCCTTTTACCATCGCTATGTAATTACAATCTAATTAATGTCACAGTTTTTACTAAAACTAAGTATATTGTATTTTTTTGAAGTAAAAAGCAGCAATATGAAGTTATTTAAAATCTTTCGTAGTAACTCTGAAGATAAGACTCCGAAAAGGAATAATCTTTCCAATTTAGACATTAATAGATGTGTGATTCAATTTGCAGAAAGTGTACACATTATAAGAACATCTGTTCGAGTGGATACTGTTGTAGGTAGAATAGAAATGGTTGAAAAACTTTTAGAAGACCTCAGTAAGCATTACTATAACAATAATGTTAATTACGCAAAAGTAGTCTCAGAGTCGTTGAGTAAAGAATTCTTTTATAGACCCATAGATATGAAAATTAATCTATCCTTGATAGAAACTGCTTACATCATTTGTCCAGTTGTATCAAAAGATTTATTTCAAAACTTCTGTGATTATTCTTTAACAAATGCAATCTATAGAGAAATCATTAACAGAACAGAACGTATTGAGAAATACAAGAAGAATGCAACTAAAAAGAAACACTATATTGAACTTAGAGAAAATTTATTCCCTTATACTAATCAATTGAAAACTAAAGAGTTGAAAACACTTACTATGAGACATTTTGTAGATTTACAACTTAAAATAGACGCATTATGAAAAATAATATTTGTAAATCCCTCAAATTTCCCCTTATATTTGTAGAGACAATTCAAATGTGAGGCAAATCCTCCGACACATATTATTTTTTATATAGACCTTTCTATAAGAGTGTAGGTAACGAAAGTGCCTACAACCATCGCCTTGCGTTTGGATTGTCAACTCTAAGTAGTTAGGTCTTTTCAATTTTACGAATATGACAAATAGTAAAAATGAAATTCAAATCTTTGAGTATCAAGGCAATCAAATTGCCTTTGACTTTGGAGACGGTACTCAAATGATTAATGCCACTCAAATGGCTAAGGCATTCGGTAAAGTGCCTCATGATTTTATTCGACTTGAATCAACAAAATCCTTTATTCAAGCCTTGAAAGGCGATACGGGAAAAACCCTCATCGCTGAAAATCAAATAGTTAGAACAGTAAAAGGCGGTTTAAACCAACAAGGCACATGGATGTGTGAATTATTAGCGTTAAAATTTGCAGCGTGGCTCAATCCCCACTTTGAAGTATGGATATACCAAAAGACACGGGAATTGCTCACTACTGGAAGCACTACCCTCAATCCCCTAAGTGGTGACCAAGAGCATTTACAGCAGCTAGTGCGAGAATCAATCGTGCAGTTAGGCAATCGGAAGTTACTAGCAGACTATATTGGCATCAATTCCAATACCCTTGCCAATGTGCAAAAAGGACTATTCAAGGGTAAAGTATCCGCCAGTATGCAGCATAAGATAGCGGAATTTTGTAAGCGAATTATCTCTTATGACCCAGAAGAGGAGCGTAAAGCAAAACGCCTAGCAGCCGAAAAAGAAGAGGTTTTATATCAGCTAATGATACTATTAGCCAAAGAAAACCTAAGCGAAGAGGGCAAGAAAACCATTATGCAAACCTATTTATTTATTAAACAATCCATCTAAAAACCAACACACCATGATAACTACAATCAATAA
>CAYLSF010001701.1:0-1688 GCA_964385675.1 uncultured Saprospiraceae bacterium | reverse complement strand
ATAAATGGATTTTATTGTAGATAACATTAAAGATTTACCAAATCTTCTTGGACGAGCATAAAAATAGTATTTCCCTTTTAGGAGATTATAGATTTCTTGTGTTTTATCTATATACAAAAGATCTCTTTCTATGATTTCACTAAATGTTTGTACACCTAAAGGATACGCTTTCATGTTTTTTTTAGTAAAAATACATCTTTTTGATAAGGTTAACTAATGGTATTGAAATTACTATTTTGCTGGCTTGTATAAATTGTGTTTTATGGGTTTGTATCTAACACTCGGTGCCAACGACGTAGGTGCGTATGGCGACTATGTACGTTCTGCACTTTGTTAGTGGCATTTTTATACTTTCATATTTACTAATCTTGTATTTAATTGAAATTAATTAAATAGCTTTCCAATCTATTCATATCATATGCTCCTGAAAATAAATACCAGTTTTTGCCAATATTTTTTACTGTCATTCCATTGTAAACTGAATAGTCAAGATTGACTTCCTTTATTGGTACTAGAATACTATTTTGTTTTAATGAGCAAATTTGAATTCCTTTATCATCTCTTGTTGCGATAAATACTAGTGCCTCTTCTTCATTCTTTTTAATTATCTCAATTCTGGTCGACCCTTTGAGTTTGAGCTGTTTGTCATCTTCGAGTATGGATAGCAGTTCTATTTGTCCTTGTTCATCTATTTCAAAAATATTAATTCCATCTCCATGATAATCTATACTATCTGGAATAGATGAATAGTGTAAATTATGTCTATGTCCAACTAATATGAAATTCTGATCTTTAAGTTGAACCGTATTGACGGAAAATGTACCATTTAGGAATAGACTTTGATTATCTTTGATATTAGATGTATGTTCTAACTTTCCATTTTCTGAAATTTTAAAGCAACTTATTCCATTGTCAAAGAAAGCTCCTGTTACTAAGAAATATTGCTCTTTTATTTTTATCGACGACATTCCTATAATACCATGTAAAAAAAGAGAATCATTATCTTCTAGGGACTGGATATGTTTTATTTCGCCACTCTCTAGTACCTCAAAGCAAGATATTCCCTTATCTAGCCCTCCTGCATATAAAAATTTTCTATTTTTTATATTGACTATATTAATTGTGACGATTTCATCTATAAATGTAGAATCCGAATCGATAATTGAATCTATTTTCATTAATGTTCCATTATCTTTTACTTTGTAAATATCTAATGCATTATCAGCTTTATTTCCAGCAATCAATAGATTCGTATCTTTTACTTTTACATGTGTTAATGCTCTAATTCCTCCATTATTCTTAGTGACTTCAAATTGTTTAATAGGTTTTAGTTTTCCTTTTTTATCTAAACTGTATATATCAATAGTCTTTTTCTCTCCAGCCAAATAGACAAAATATTTACCATTAATATTTCCAACTTGAACCGAGACATTATATGACGATTTATCCTGTAGATCAACTTGGATTAAGTTAACTTTACTTTTTTCAGTCTTTAAGTTGTGAGAACAACTAAATGTTAGGCTACAAATCAGTAGTATAATTATATTTATGTATTTTTTTATTGTCATGTGCTATTCGGTATTTATGCTTACAATTGCCACTAACATCGACATATCGGTACACATATGCTAATATGCCGTCTTAAAAATCTATAAAAATCTAATTATAATCATTTGATAATCAATTAT
>CAYLSF010001700.1:0-1688 GCA_964385675.1 uncultured Saprospiraceae bacterium | reverse complement strand
TTGCTAAAGTCGGAGAATTACGTGTGCCTATACGATTTTCAACACCTAAACTCATGGCTACATCATCACTAAAAGCTAAATTCGGAGCATGACAAGAAGCACAACTAATGGAACTATCTGAAGACATAATCGGGTCAAAGAATAACTTAGGCTCTTAGGTAAAAATAGGCGGATGAAAAAAAAGTTTTAACTTCCGCCTAAAACAATAAATTGGACTTAAATATACTTGATTTAATAGACGAGGGCAAATGTTATGAATATTTACGGTATCGCAGATGGTTAGGAACTGTAAGATGTGTAAAATGTCAAAGCGACCAAGTGAATAAAAATGGAAAATCTATGCATAGTGAATATTGTCAGCAATACAAATGCAAGAGTTGCGGAAAGTATTTTGATGATAGGACAGATACTATATTCAGTGGTAATCATCAATTGCTTAAGATTTGGGTATTAGTGATGTATTTTATAGGGTTGAATTTATCGACTAGACAAATTGCATCCGAATTAAAACTAGATAACAAAACATGTCGTAGCATTGCGGAACAAATTCGGACTAGTATCACTTGTTGCCAAGAAGAACCTATTTTATCAGGAGAAGTCGAAGTTGATGAAGTTTACATAGTTGCTGGGCATAAAGGACAATCAGAAAAAGTAGAAAAAATAGGTAGAGAAGGTCGTAGACGGCGATTGAAAGGTGCTAGAGGTAGAGGGACACTGAAAAAAGAAAAGCCACCAATCATCGGCTTTGTTCAACGCACTGGAGAATTACTCATGAGAGTTTTACCGAATGTTCAGCAAAAAACAATAGAACCTATATTTGAATCATCCGTAGCTAAAGGCACTATTGTCTATACGGATGAATATAACATTTATAATAAATTGCCTAATTGGGGCTATATTCATCTGACTGTTTGTCACTCAATTGGCGAATATGCGAGAGATGAAGACGGAGATGGTTTTTGTGAAGGGCATGTGAATACTCAGGAGGGCGTTTGGTCATTACTTAGGTCATGGTTAAGACCTCATAGAGGTGTTTCGCAGGATAAGCTGCCTAAATATATTGGCTTTTTCCAATTTGTGCATAACACAAGAAAGAGAGGTAGAGCTTTGATAAAGGCTCTTTTTGATACGTTACTCTTAGATAAAAAGAGAGAAATGGAAAATGTTTGTCCATCCGTCTAATTTTACCTAAGAGCCTTAAATTTTAAAGTATAGGCTTCCATCTCAATTTTCATCAAGATGGATTAAGCCTACTATCTACGATATTTATTCTATCGGTAAATTAATGGTCATGACTGTCTTCGTTATGGTCTTCATTTTTTACATAATCCATTCCACAAACTGGACATTTGCCTTCTGCATCACTTCCACTGCCTTCACAGTGCATTGGGCAGATATAAGCAGAAGCATATTCTTTGCTCGTTTTATCAGGAGCATCTGCATTGGATGTTTCACTAGCATCTGCGTCATGCCCTTCGTGTTGTTCATGTCCATCTCCGTCATGGTCGTGGTCATGTCCACCGCATGAAGTAGCAACAAGTGTCATTGAAAAAATGATGGCTAAAAATCCAAATTTTAAAAAATTCATTTTCATATTACATTTGATTTATTTTAAAAATGATAGAAGTTGATTTGATAATTTCAAATAAATTCATGATTTAATTTTTACTTCTTGATTGTGAATAATA
>CAYLSF010001699.1:0-1689 GCA_964385675.1 uncultured Saprospiraceae bacterium | reverse complement strand
ATAATTAGAAAGTATTTTTTCGGTCAATGCCATTTCATAATAAATAATACTGATTTCAGCTAGATTATTCATCTCTTGGGCATAATCCAAAGCTTTCGTATATTCTTTGAGTGCTAGTTTAGGCTGTTTGGTTATTCTTTTTAATTGACCTGAAACAAGAAAAAAATTGATTAAGAATGCTTTAGAGCCTGCTGTTTGGCTTACTTTTAGTCCTTCATTAATGATTTTGTTGGCTTCGTTATAATCTTTTTGCTGGATTAAAATTTTACTCAATAACTCTAAACCAATCAAATAATCAGTTTTAATTTCTTCTGTTTTATAAAATTGAATAGCTGAAAAAATATTCTTTTTTGCATCCTCCAATTCTAATAAGTTCAGTTGAACCTCTGCGATTTGATTATAAGCAATTGCTTTGGAATACTCGTTCTCATTATTTGTAGCAATTTCTAAAAAATCTAAAAAATAATACATAGCGGAGTCATAATCACTAGAGAGCATATAGATATTACCTATGTTAGATAATGTCCAGCCATAGTTTCCTGATGTTGGTTCATCTTGTGTATTGGCTAGTGCTAGTTGGTAGTATTTTTTCGCTTTTGTATAGTCACCCATTCGTTCATATATACCTGCGAGAATATCCTGTCCGTAGGAAATATCTAAATCATTCTCTTTTTCAAATTCGTAGCATAGGTTAGCATACTTTAGTGCTGTTTCAAAATCGTCTAGTTCAGCATAAGCATAGGATAAAAAATAATAAGCCTTATCTATTCCTGAGGTATAATTGCGCTTTTTTTCCCAGTCTAATTTAATTAGAAAATATTCTATCCCTTTTTCATACTCACCTATTAAAGTATAAGACCGCCCCAAATAATAGGCAGTTTTTGCAATTTTGGCTATATCCTGTAACTCTATATATAATTCGTAGCTTTTTTCAAAAAAAGGAAAAGCTTCTGAGTAATTATTATTTCTGTAATAAAGCTGTCCTAAAAAAAGATAGCTATCAGCTACTAGCTGAATGTCTTTTACATTCTTAGCAATTACTAAAGCTTTATTTGCGTACGAAACAGCTTCTTCAAAATCTTCTGTCTGTTTTGCTAGTTTCTGGTACAATTCAACTTTTGTTGATTTGTCTAAAGTATTTTTTAATACAGACAGCAAGCTATCTACCTGAGCATTTATCACAACTGACCGTAGCAATATCAAGCATATGATTATTATTTTGTATTTGAGTGTCATTCCTTAGTTTTTGTATATCTGCTTTGTAAAATTCATAGTTAGGTGTAGTGCTAATTATTCTCTAATATTAGTTTGTTCAAAACCTATTGTATTAAAATAATTTATTCTCCACTAGAATATGGATAGGTAGGTAATACACTTGAGATAAAAGTAACAACTTCTACACTTTTTAGCTTCTGATACTATCTAAAAAAATACAAATGGAACGGAATTGCTCTAAGTTGGGCTTTTTGTGCTGTCCTTGGAACTCATTTGCTAGCGTTTAATACCCATTTGCTTTTCAACATACTTAGAATTGTACTCGAACAAACAAGTGGAGTATAACTCTACACTGATATTAAAGACAAGATAAAATGAAAAGCAAGACAAATACTCAACAACAGAGAGGAGTAAAACCAAAGCAAAAACTTTTCTATGGTTTTATTGCCATATGTACATTATTAATTATTTATA
>CAYLSF010001698.1:0-1689 GCA_964385675.1 uncultured Saprospiraceae bacterium | reverse complement strand
TAAGATAATTTGTGATATTGGAAATATGCCAATAACTTATGGTTCTTTCAAGGTTCATGCTTATTTAGAAGTCAATCACCAAAAAATTTGCTACGTAGAAAATGCTATGAGTTTTTCTATTATCGAAGGCGACTTCTACCAATCAGGTAAACCTAATGCACAAAATAGAAGTGGTGTTTATATAAATCAAAAATGGAGTATTAAATGAAAAATTGCATTATATTAGGATGTGGAAGAAGTGGTACAAGCTTATTAGCCGGATTACTGAAAGAATCCAACTATTGTTTAGGAAAAAATTTACTTCCACCTACTTCAAGTAATCCCAAAGGATACTTTGAGGATCGAGAAGTCAATAATATTAATGAAGATATTTTAAGTATAAATACTATAAATCGCCCTCCTTTTTTAGGTAGATATTTTTTTAAAACTATCCCCACCAAAGATCAAAGATGGCTTTCAACTGTTCCTCTAAATAAAACCATTGTCAGTTCAGTAGAGATTAATCGTAAAATTAATCATATTATTTCATCTGCTTCTACTCCTTTTTGTTTTAAAGATCCACGATTTTCCTATACTTTACCTGTATGGAAAAAGTATTTCCCTAAAAACATTAAATTTTTAGTAGTTTTTAGACATCCTGAGAGTACCATAACCTCTATTTTAAAAGATTGTAAGTCTATGCAGTATCTTCAAAATTTAAAAATATCAGAAAAACGAGCTTATAAGGTATGGTATTTAATGTATAGTCATATTCTAGAAAAGCATATGAAAACAGGAAATTGGTTATTCTTACATTACGAACAATTGCTAAATTACAGTTCAGTAGAACGATTAGAGTTATTTCTAGAAACTAAAATTAATACTAACTTGATAGACCCGAATCTATATCATTCAAAGCCGAGAAATCTAATTATTCCTAGAGAAATCCATAAACTTTATGAAAAACTCAATCATCTATCAAATTTTGAAGTATGCTAATTTCAGTAATAATGCCTGCTTACAATGCAGAAAAATATATTAAAGAATCTATTTCGAGTATTCTTAAACAAACTTATTCAAATTTTGAATTGATCATTATAGATGACGGCTCTACAGATAATACGTTTCAAATAATACAAAACTTTAAGGATAATAGAATTCAAGTAATACGAAACGAACAAAATTATGGAATAGTTTACAGTCTAAATATAGGAATTTCAGTATCGAAAGGAAAATATATTGCTAGGATGGATTCTGATGATATTTCTATGCCGCGTCGTTTTGAGTATCAAATTAATTTCCTTAAAAAAAATCCAATATATAAAATGGTAGGAACTCTAGCTTACACCATTAATGAGAAAGGAGAAATTATAGCACCTTATAATCTCCCAATTTCTTATGAAGCTATACTTATTAATAATCTATTTGGTTCATGTTTTCTTCATCCTTCTATTATGATATCGGCATCAGTCCTAAAAATGTACAAATATCAAGCTAACTATTTATATGCAGAAGATTTTAGTCTATTTACTAATATTTTATTAAACCATAAAGCGTGTAACCTTGATAAACGACTTCTAAAATATCGTCAACATCCTTCAAATATATCTAAAGTAGCACTAAAAAAACAATATGTATCTTGCAATAAAATATATTTAGAACAATTATCCTTTTTAAACTTATTACCAACTAAAAAACAATTAGAAACGC
>CAYLSF010001697.1:0-1690 GCA_964385675.1 uncultured Saprospiraceae bacterium | reverse complement strand
AGATGAACGATTACTTCGCCATTTTCATCTGTATACTTAATTGCATTGGATAGTAAATTAAAAATGATACTCTGTATTTTATCAGGATCAAAATCCATCATTAGTTCATCTATTTCACCATAAAAGAAGAGTTTGATTTTCTTATTTATAGCCGTTGGTTGAAATAGCTTCACTAGATATTTTAAATATGCTACAATATTTCCATGTTGATAATTTAGGGGCATGGCATTCGCCTCCAATTTATTTAAATCTAATAATTGATTGATTAAATGTAGCAAACGATGGCTATGTCGTTCCATTATATCAAGTAGCGTATTATTTTGCTCAGAGTTTTTTTGCTTGAGTTGTTGAATAGTTCCCATGATAAGTGTTAATGGTGTGCGAAATTCATGAGTAATATTTGCATAAAATTGATTCTTTATACTCGTTAATTCTTCCAATTGTTTTCGTTCACTCTTCTCTCGTTCCCGCTTTATTTGAAATTGAAATACATTATATGCTATAAACAACAATAATAACCATCCTACTATCAAAGCTTTCCACGTTTTCCACCACGGTAGTTGAATCATGATTTTTAGAGCAATAGATTCTGTAATAATTCCATTAATATTTCTAGCTCGTAATCGAAAAGTATAACAACCTGGCGAAAGCGTTGGATATTCTTTAAAGGTAGATTTTGTATTTTGCCAATCAGCGTCAAGTTCTTCCATCTTATAGTCATAAGAGATATCCCCCATATTTTCATAGGATAGACATAAAAATTCAAGTCGAATATTGTTTTTATTGTGGGGTAAATCTAACTTAGATTTTACAGAAACACTTGAGCTATTAATGTGTAAATTAGTAAAAAATAAAGCAGAAGATTTTACTCCTGTATCCAGTTCTTTTTGATTCAGAACTGTCAATCCTTTATTGGTAGCTATATAGATTTCATCTTCTTTCTTAATGACTGCAGTTACTTCATTGGACACTAAACCATAGGCTTTTGTGATCATCTTGAATTGATACTCAAAAGGTGTTTCCTTTTTGATCTCCAATATACCTACACCTTTATTGGTAGCTATCCAAAGTTTATTTTGTGCATCAAAATATAAAGACTTAATTGTAATTCGAGTATCTAAAAACGCTTTAATCGTATCAGTCCTACCTGCTTGATGCCGAAACAAACCTAAACCATCTGTAGCTATCCATAGTTTATTTTGGTTACAAACCTTTAGTACATTGATAGGATAGGGAAACTCTTTAGAGCGTACTGCCTTATCCTCTTTTTTGCTCAAATCTAGCTGAGATAATTGATTCTTATGTCCTAGCCATAACTTATCCTCCCATTTAGCAATAGAATAGACCCTGCCTTCACTCGAAAGGTGAATATAGAATCTCTTCTCCTTAAAACCTACTTTAAATCCTGCCTTAGATGTTGAAACAAATACCTCGTTACCTTGCGCACTTAGCGATTTTATAACTGGCGTTTGAAAACAGATCAATTCTTGATTCAACTCACTTATAAATCCATCATAGTATGGTATATATTTTCTCGATACTTCAACATAATCTTGCTCTAGCAATGAAGTCAATTTCGATTTTTGGATAATAATAAATAAACCCTTATTTGACCCCAAGTATAAATTACCTGTATCATCAAATACTAAGTCATCAAAGTAAATACTCTTCAAGGGTATATTAGTAATCT
>CAYLSF010001696.1:0-1691 GCA_964385675.1 uncultured Saprospiraceae bacterium | reverse complement strand
AGAATCATCTACAGAAGAAAAATCATCCGAGCCTGAGCCAGAACCCGAGTCGGAACCCGAACCCGAACCTGACCTACCTCCTAAGGGTAGTAAACCAGAAGAATGGTCTGCTGCTCAGTGGATGTACATGATTCAGTATAATCGAAGTCGTGCTTCTCTAAATTTATACGATTTGATTCAAGGAGGAATCTCTGCTTATGTTATAGATAACGGAGGAGATATTGAACTCGCAAAAGATATTATCTTGGAAACCGTAGCTATTGTAATCGAGAAATTACTAAAAAACGACTACACAGAGCATGGTAAATTCTTAGGTTACTGCTATATCGTAGGGGTTAGGCAGTACCTAAAGCACCTTAGTAATGCTAAAAGGAAGCAGCAATTTATATCAGATTTAGAGTACAAGGTGGAGAATACCTTGAGAGCATATTGTAATGACTTTCAAATTAATGAAGGTAATATTAATACGAATGAACGCAAAAGACAAGCAAATTGGATTTTAGAGCAATTAAACGAGCGTCAGCGAGCAGTATATCGCTTACGTATAATGTACAACGTATCCTATAAGCTCATTGCTGAAGAATTGGGTGGTACTGAGGCTCAAATGAAAATGTTGTTTTTTAGAGCTAAAAAGAAGGTTGAGCGATTGCGAAAGAAGATTACGTCGTAAGGTGTAGGGTAGCTGATACCTTCAATGAAAAATAATTCTATCACTACAATTAGTAAATGAATAATTTAGACACTATGTATGAAAAAGTATGAAAAAGAAATACAACAATAAAGTAGATAACAGATTGCATCAGGGCAAACAACGCCCTGGTGCATTAATTTTAAGTCGTACCGAACTTATCAGGGAATTAAGAATATTGACTAAGGATAGAATCGTCAAGCCTAATTATAAGATGTTGGCATACATGAAAACAGTGGAACGAAAAGTACTTATGGAAAGTGGAGAATAATCTTTGGAGTAATTTCAATCGGTAATTATTGAAGTAATGTTCGAGTATGTTTGTTTATATCATTTATTTTCTGGATTTTTAGCTAAAAATAATCACACCACTACCATAATATGAATACAAAAATACTTTCTATTGATGCGGAAACAGATGGTCTATGGGGTAATCCCTTTGCCATAGCAGCAATAGTGTATGAGGGTACAACAGAAGTGGCTCATTTTATAGCAAGACTGCCAAATGAAACCATAACCAATACTTGGGTTAAAGAAAATGTATTACCAACACTTCAAAATGTTACCGTAACACATACCGACTATAGGTCTATGCTTCAAGACTTTGCAGCTTTTTATAAAATATATAAAGCAGAAGCAGATTGCATTTGTCACATGGGATATATTGTAGAAGCACACCTTTTACGTGAAATGCATCGAATAGGAGCAATCGGAGATTGGGACGCTCCATTTCCTTTTTATGATATTTCAGGTAACTTACAAGCGGCTGGTGAAAATCCTACTAGTGTGGATGAGTACGTGAAGAAGCATCAAATTACAATAAGTCATACAGGCTCTACGCACAATCCTTTGTATGATTGTGAAGTGACGGCTCGGGTTTATATGCACTTAATGAAACGTTAGCATATTAAGAGATAGCGTTACTTTTTTATTATTTATGTTATTCTATTTTGTAAATCGTGGTTTATAAAACTACATTTTATTTTATTAAAATAAATTATCA
>CAYLSF010001695.1:0-1692 GCA_964385675.1 uncultured Saprospiraceae bacterium | reverse complement strand
AACATCCCTATATTCGTGACTTATGTGATGAATAATTATGTCCGACTACTTAAGTCTATTGAAAAATAAATTCATAACAAAAGTACAAACTAAAGTACTTTTGGAATACAAAAGTTCAGACTAAATTAACTAAATGTAAACTCGTATAATCTTGGATTTATGATTATTTTACGTTGACAACAATCTAAAAAAATGATAAAAGAACAATTTACCTATTCCGATGGCGAAACAAGCCTAGCTAGCATTTTTGCATCAAACAAGGACGAACCCCTCTGTATTGTAATACCTGCAATGGGTGCAAAAGCAAAATATTATGAGTCCTTTTGTAGTCAATTGAATGCAGAAGGATTTAATGTCATTAGTGTGGATTGGCGAGGAATTGGAGATTCTTCTATTAGAGCCTCTAGAGCATCAGATTTTGGGTATCGCAATTTAATTCAAGACCTAAAGGAAGTCGTGGAATTTGGTCAACAAAAATTTCCAAATAGTACAGTGACGTTAATCGGTCATAGTTTGGGCGGGCAGATAGCCAGTTTATATACCTCGAAATATTCGGATGATGTGGATGATTTGATACTCATCACTGCCTGTAATGTATATTATAAAGGATGGGATAATCAGACACAAGTCATCCTAGCTGGAAAAGTATTCCCAGTTATTGCAAAACTATTTGGATACTTTCCTGGTAATAAAATTGGTTTTTCAGGTAGAGAAGCTATGACAGTCATGCAAGATTGGTCCTCTAATGCCTTAACGGGTAATTATCAATTGACAGGTAGCTCATTTAATTATGACGAAGCACTTCAAAAATTAGAGAAGAAAATATTAACGTTTTCTGTACAAAATGACAGGCTCGCAAGTTTAAAGGCTATTGATAATTTATTGGGTAAATTTCACGAAAATTCAACCATCACGAAATGCCATTTGACTGATGAAAACACACAAATAGAACAATTGAATCATTTTAATTGGGCAAAAAAATCGGATTATCTAGTATCTAAGATAGTGAGTTGGAAAAGTCAATAACTAACAATATATAACGGTCATACTAGTCATACTCTATATACCAACCATTATAATTTATCCATAAAATCAATAAAATACTTACTCACAATCTTAATGTTATCCCTTTCTTCTTTCACAGTTTGTAGAATTAGATTTACAACTTTGAATCTGTAAAATGTCTTACAATCACAGACGTTGGAAGGGAAAATTAATTTGATGGAATATGGGTGCTAGTTTGTCGATAATAATATATTTTGTAATAAAGGTCATTTAAATTAGTAAAGTCAAATACTAATTAAACAAAATGGGATATATACAAATTTTGTAAAAATATCTCTTCATCTAACTTTTAAAAAAACACTATTATGAGCGAAGCAAAATTATGGATAGACCCAGTAACTTTAGCTGCAGCTGCAAATTATGCAACTATTATAGGAGGTGCAGCGACTGTAATTGGATTTTTCAAGGAAAGAGATGAGAACAGAAGGACATTAGAAAAACTTGATGAAATAAAAAAATATATTAGAAAAATTGATGCTGATATTCAGACTATTAAGCAACAAAATGAAAAAATCCTAGATAAGATAGATCTTTTACCTATAAAAATTCAAGCAATTGTTGAAAAAGTAATTGATGAAGCTTTAATTGAGGAGAGGTATAGTAGTTTAGATAGAATTACCCAAAATT
>CAYLSF010001694.1:0-1692 GCA_964385675.1 uncultured Saprospiraceae bacterium | reverse complement strand
TATGCACAAAAGATTTTAAGAAGTTAATACCAGAAAATTCTTATGAGTTTAAAGATTTAGGAAGACATAGTTTTAAAAATATAGCTGAAGAAGTTGAATTGTACGAATTGCTAATTCCAGGCTTTAGATCGCTGAAAAAAATTGATCCCGTATGTATGATGATAATTGAAACTATTCAAGACCCGGAAATTTATACATATGATAATACACAATATTACTTTTGTTCTTCACAATGTAAAAATCTATTTATCCAAAATCCAAATATTTACGTCTCTCAAAATCTTACTAAAGAAATTACTAAAAAGCGTAAAATTAAAAGATGGTTTAAAAGACTTTTGGGCAAGTAAATAATTTTTAAGTCACAATATTATAAATCTTTGCCTTAGAATCGTAAACGGTCACTGGATAATATCTCCTAATTTTACTTTAATTGGTTTCAACCAAAAAATGAAATATAAGACACATATTTTACTGATTCTATTGAGCTTAGTTTTAAGTGCCTGTAATATTTATAAGGAAATTGAAATCCATAAAACAAAAGGAGTAGACTATGAGTCATTTGAGACATTCGCTTTTATTCCATTAATAAATGATCAGGGTCAAACTATTTATGATGATGATTTTATCAAGAGAAAAACCAGGAACTATTTTGGCCATTGTATGAATCAAAGGAACCTAAAGCTGGATACTTTAAAACCGGATATCCTATTAAAAGTTGAGTGGCTTAGTGAACCTAAGCAGGAGTTGATTACAGCTCCTGTAAACTATCCAGCATACTATAACCCTATGTATTATGAAGAATACTCTCCTTTTTATTTTTGGGGTAAACCTAAAGGACTGGCGCATAATAGTGATAACATTCAAACTGAAAATATTAAGATTGACTATGCTTATGGTGGGGCAAAGTTGACAGTAATAGCGACTAAAACTGGTGAAATAGTATGGCAGGGAGTTGCTCAAGGAGATTTGTATGATCCTAAAATTATGTACCAAGACTTGCATCCGGCTATTCACAAACTAATGAAAAAATTTCCTCTATCGGTTAAAAACAAATAAAGATAACTAAGATGAAAAATCTAGACTCAAAAATTTCTATCGCAATACTTATTTTTATAATTGGGACCTTGGTCGTTGTCTCTTGTGGATCACCAAAAGAACATAATCATCAAATTGGAGATGAATCCGAACATATAAATGCTGATATGGACCCTGAGTCGGACCATAACCAAATTTCGGGCAGTTCCAGAAAAGCTGCTATGTCTAATGTAGGGAATTCACATATTCATATTGACTATTCTGCACCCTCAACTAGAGATAGAATAATTTGGGGTGGATTGGTTGCATATGACCAAATATGGGTAACAGGTGCCCATAAGGCTACGTCTGTCAATTTCCCAAATGATATTAGCATAAATGGGACACAAATACAATCAGGAAAGTATGCGTTCTTTACTATTCCAGGTAAGTCAGAATGGACCATAATTTTGAACAAGAACTGGGATCAACATCTTACTGATGACTACGATCAGTCATTAGATATTCTTAGATTTAAGGTAAGCCCAGATAATCTGGATACAGTACAGGAGGAATTGGTATATACTGTTTCAGATAAAGGAAATAATATTGGAACAATTTCAATGTCATGGGAAAAACTCAAAATCAGTTTTGATTTTAAGGTTATCGAATAAAAAG
>CAYLSF010001693.1:0-1694 GCA_964385675.1 uncultured Saprospiraceae bacterium | reverse complement strand
TTCTTAAACTGTTTTTTGCCTTTGGCCTATCGTTTGAAATACCGATCGCAACAATTATGTTAATCAGGAGTGGTTTTATTAGTGTTGATAAACTTGCCGCTAATCGACCCTATATTATTCTAGGTGCATTTGTAACAGGCATGTTATTAACGCCGCCTGATGTCATTTCACAAATTATGTTGGCCATACCCATATGGTGTTTATTTGAATTAGGATTATTTTTAGGCAAAAGACAACAGCCTTTAAAAGAAGATCAGTCTGTGACTGAATAACTCGAAGCGGCCCAGTTTTTACTGCTGCGATTTGTACTTATATTTTCAAGCTCAACAAGTTTTGCTGCCATGTCACTACCCAACGAATATTGGGGTTCTGAATTAATATACTCCATCGCATCTTCTTTTTGTTTGATCAAAATCTTCGCTTGTTCAAATGCGGCTTGTAAACTTAACCCTTTCTTTAATCCGTTCTCAAAAAAAGCTTCACCAAAATAAGTGTAATCACCATCATGTCCACAACCAAAAGAATTTCTATCATTTCTAGCTGCTGTAATAACATATGTTTTATCGTCTGATAACTGATCCAGAAAACCTCCGGAATAACATGCGGAAACAATAATAATTTTCCACTTTATCGGATTTGCATTTAATAGGTTTTGTAAGGTTTTGGGATTCAGGCTATTAAATCGAAACGGGAAAAAATCTGTCGACAACTCATGTTCTTCACTACCATGAGAAGACAAGAACAAAAATAAAACATCTTCGTCATTCATCTTTTGACTATAATCTTGCAATACTTTTTCAAGATTATGTTTATTCGCAAGCGGAAATCGATCAATTGCATCAGGGTTATTAATCAGTAACATTGATTTATTATCGCTTGCGTAACGTTGTTTGATAATTGTTGATGCTTTTTCTACTTCGTTCATAAATACGTCTTCGTCTGCAAAACCGGCAAAGCCGATAAAATACAATTCTGTTTTTAATTCATTACCTGCTTCAACTTGTCGTAGTTGATTGTTTACCAAATTATCTTGCTGATAATAAACAGACTCAATATCAATTTGTTTTTCCGGAGGTGGTGTTTCGTGTTCAAAATATGGTTGCCATAAAGGCATGCTTGGCAAAATAAATAAAAACGGAAAATTAAAAGCAGCATAAACCAAAACCAAACCAAACGCCTTTATGCAAGAAGTATAAAAAAATCTCCTGAATATCCTGAATGCGATCGATAGATACCAAGCTGAATAAAGTATAAAAACAATCCAGCCGGAATAATATGCATCAATATACGTTTGATGTTTTGAAACGCTGTACAAGCAAAGCGTGATCAACCAAACAACTGGCGCTATAGACAAAAATATTACAATCAATTTATCAACGTCACTGATTCGTTGATACATTTTCGCTATAAGTATCAGACTAAAAAAAAATAATAAATAGGTAAGACCCTGGTAACTTACCCCATAAATATTAAAAAAATGATTAGGGTAAGTTGTAATAAAATCATGCAAGCAAGTTAAAATGACGGAGAGAGTTAATAACAAGCAGGACTGAGTAAATCCGCCTCGAAAAGACCATAAATAAACTGGCAGGAAAAAAGCGGCCCGGGTACCAGCAATGATATTTTGAAGTAATATCCTCAGCATTAATATTGCCCGAATGACTCCTGATAGATGTATTCTCTAGCTATAGCGA
>CAYLSF010001692.1:0-1694 GCA_964385675.1 uncultured Saprospiraceae bacterium | reverse complement strand
TACACATGATTGGCTCTAATTTCCATTCTAATAAAATACTCTGTAAAATGAGCGTCCATAAAATAATACTTAAAATACAAGCCAGAAATAAGGAATCCTGCAAGCAAGACAAGCCCAACAATGAAATTAATTTTTTTCATAATTTAGTAGTTTAAAATTTTTCGTTTTGGATGGTTATCATAATAAGGTAATATAGTGGTTATAATTTTTGGTGGTAAAATACTGGAATTTATTACTATTCAGCATTTTAGGGTTGATAACTATCAATACATAAATTATAAGAAGGTTATATTACAATACTAATGTACCGATTCAAATTTATGAAAGTATTCTCGGATTAAAAAGTATATTTTCCAAAAACTGAATATTGAAATTGCATTAGTACTTCCCCACAAAAACATTTTATATTTGCACACCGTTTTTGAAATAATTGAAATCTTAATCTTTTTCATAAAAAATTAGATACTATCAATAATGAATCAAAATTTTAAAATACTTCGATTTTTATTTTGGGCTATTTTATTAATAGCGGGCTTTATCGGTGGTATGGCTTGGAAAAATACAGAGAATACCGATCAACAAGCTAATAATGAAACAGATGACGTGAATCAAAATGTAACGAGTGCTATCCAACTTCCCGATGGACTTACACCTAGTGAACTATCCACGATTAAGCTATTTGAAGAAGCTTGCCCTTCTGTTTGCTTTATCACGACTAAAACCCTCAGAAGAGATTTTTGGACAATGAATGTTACGGAAATTCCACGAGGAACAGGTTCAGGATTTATCTGGGATACCAAAGGGCACATCATCACCAATTACCATGTGATAAAAGGGGCAGACAAAGCAAGTGTCACCTTAAATGATAGAAGCACATGGGAAGCAACTTTAGTCGGTGCTGCACCAGAAAAAGACTTAGCGGTTTTAAAAATTGATGCTCCTTTGGAGGTCCTCATTCCAATAAAAAAAGGATATTCGGGTAATCTGTTAGTCGGACAATCTGTATATGCCATTGGAAATCCATTTGGACTAGACCAAACCTTAACAACAGGAATTATTAGTGCTTTGGGGCGTGAAATTTCTTCTGTATCCGGTGCCCCTATCAAAGATGTCATTCAAACAGATGCCGCAATCAACCCTGGTAATTCGGGTGGCCCGTTATTAAATTCAAGTGGAGCCTTAATTGGTGTAAACACGGCTATCTACAGTCCATCCGGGGCTTATGCGGGTATAGGTTTTTCTATTCCTGTAGATGTAGTCAATTGGGTTGTTCCAGATTTAATTAAGTTTGGGAAAATCAACCGTCCAACTTTAGGCGTAGAGTTAGCCTCTGAGCGAATTATGCGTCAATTAGATGTAGATGGGGTTTTGATTTTACACATCACAGAAGGTAGTGCTGCTGCCAAAGCGGAGGTTTATCCCACTAGAAGAAATAGATTTGGACGCATAGAATTAGGAGATATTTTAGTGAGTATAGATGAGTTTCCTATTCGGAATAAAAATGACTTATTGCTTACTTTAGAAAAATACAAACCTGGTGATAAAGTTACCTTAACCTTAATCCGAGAGGACGCTACCATAACTAAAGATGTTCAGTTAGGTAGAATGGGAGAATAATATGAGTTGAGATAACAAAATTCATTAATTTTCTCAAAAGTCAAGGTCAAACATGTTGGTACCAAAAGAAATATATT
>CAYLSF010001691.1:0-1697 GCA_964385675.1 uncultured Saprospiraceae bacterium | reverse complement strand
CATAATAAAACCAATATGTAAATTTCTAATTTTTAAACAAATAACAATTAATCAATGAGTCCAGAGATTTATAATTTAGGCTTAGTGTTTCTAACCGGATTCTTAATTACATATATTGCCATTCCATCCATTTTAGAAGTAGCGTACAAGAAAAATTTATTTGATGCACCCAACAATAGAAAAGTACACAAAAGAGAAATTCCGAGTTTAGGAGGTGTTGGAATTTTTATGGGGGTGTTGATTACCTTTACCATTTGGGCATCAGAAGCCATGTACACCAGTCCATATTACAAGTATATTCTTACTTGTTATTTAATTCTATTTTTCATGGGATTAAAAGATGACTTAATCGTTATGCCTACTAAACAAAAATTTGCTGTTCAGCTTTTTGTAATTAGTCTATTGGTTTTTGGAGGCATAAGAATCGTTAATTTACATGGTGTATTTGGTATTCATGAACTTCCCTACTGGTTTAGTTTTGCACTTAGTGTATTTTTCATATTAGGTGTCACTAATGCTTTCAATTTAATAGATGGTATAGATGGGTTAGCAGGAGGCTTAGGCGGTATCAATTGCTTAACTTTTGGAGCATTAATGTACATCTTTGAAGAGTATGACTTTGCAAATTTAGCTTTTGCTGTAGGCGGTGCTTTATTAGCATTTCTTAGATATAATTTCAGCAGCTATCCCACCAAAATATTTATGGGGGATACAGGATCACTTTTGCTTGGATTGACCGTCTCAATTTTAGCAATTGTATTTATGAATGTGGAAGAAAGTACAGTCGCTTCTACTTTAGACTTTCTTTCTCCTCCACTTGTTGTTTTAGGAATTATGTTTATACCAATATTTGATACACTGAGAGTTATGCTAGTTCGAGTTTTAGACGGCAAGTCTCCATTTTCACCAGATAAAAATCACATTCATCACGAGTTTTTAGCTTCCGGTGCTACACATAAAATGGCAAGTGTATCTCTATATTTAATCAATATTTTATTAGTGCTTGTTGTGATGATTTTCAGAAGTCAAGGTTCACTCTTGTTAGGCGTCATTATTTTGTTTGTTGGTTCTGCTTCTACACAAGTTTTAATCTTTCTTCGATATAAGAATAGAGGTAAAAAGGTAAATGATTTAAATCAAAAATTGGAACAACTTAAACGAGAGAATCAATTTATGTAAATTATAGTTTAAAATGACCAATTAGTAGAATCTTAATTCTAATTTTGTTTTAAATAACTTATTATTACAACTGAGCCAATTCATTAATACACATTCAAAATAACACGTAATTACTTAAATCGTCAATATGAGTACAGATTCACAGAAAAAATACACCGTTTTTTTAGTCGATGATGAAGCCATGGTTAGAAGAATGATAGAATTTAAACTAAAAAATAGACAAGATCTTAATATCCAATCTTATTCTTCGGGAGAGGCATGTGTAGAAAATTTACATCAAAAACCTGATATTATTATTTTAGATTATCACATGGATACTGAAAATGAAAATAATATGAATGGTTTGGATACCTTGATGAAGGTTTTAGAAGTTGAACCTGATGCGAAAGTTGCCATGCTTTCGTCTCAAGATAATGTTGGTGTAGCCGTTGATGTTCTAAAAAAAGGAGCGGCAGATTATATCGTAAAAAATCCTGTTTTTCCATGGCTTGACCCACCAAACTCAAAAACCAGACGAT
>CAYLSF010001690.1:0-1698 GCA_964385675.1 uncultured Saprospiraceae bacterium | reverse complement strand
CACCGTCCACCGTCCACCGTTCACCGTTCACCGTTCACCATTCACCGTCCACCGTTCACCGTCCACCGTCCACCGTCCACCGTTCACCGTTCACCGTCCACCATTCCTATTTAAACAACATATCATATAATGCTTCAATTTTGGCAATGGTAACGATATTAATATCATATCGACTGGTATCCAGTCCTTTTGTATTATATTTTGAAATAAAGATGGTTTCAAAACCTAGTTTATCTGCTTCTTGAATCCGTTGATCGATTCTATTTACGGCTCGAATTTCACCCGATAGACCGACTTCTCCTGCGAAACAAACTTTATTCGGAATAGCGACATCTTCTAAAGAAGAAATCAAAGCACTGACAATAGATAAATCTATAGCTGGATCATCTACTCGAATACCACCTGCAATATTTAAAAAGACATCAAACTGCCCGAAAGGGAAATTACATCGTTTTTCCAGTACAGCTAATAACATATTCAACCGTCGCATATCAAATCCCGTGGCAGAACGCTGGGGCGTACCATAAACTGCTGTACTCACCAATGCTTGTGTTTCAATTAAAATGGGACGTAATCCCTCCAATGTTGCTGCAATGCCACTACCGCTCAACTCCTCGTCCTTTTGAGAAATTAATAATTCCGAAGGATTAGACACTTGACGCAAACCATTGGATTGCATTTCGTAAATACCCATTTCAGAAGTTGAGCCAAATCGATTTTTAATTGTCCTTAAAATCCGATAGGTATAATGATGATCACCTTCAAACTGAAGTACGGCATCCACGATATGTTCTAATAGCTTAGGCCCTGCAATCGAGCCATCTTTTGTGATGTGTCCAATAACAAAAACGGGAATATTCGTTTCTTTAGCAAACCGCTGTAAGTCCCCTGCACATTCTCGCACTTGCGATACACTACTAGGTGCAGATTCAATATGAGGAGAGGCAATCGTTTGAATGGAGTCAATCACTACCAAATCAGGCTCTAAGTTTTGAGCATGATTCAATATTTTAGTTACATTGGTTTCCGTTAATATATAACAATTGGCATTTCTATTTCCGATCCTATCTGCTCGCATTTTTATCTGTTCCTCACTTTCCTCACCTGAGACATATAAGACCTTTATATTTAAACTTAATGCTAATTGTAACATCAAAGTAGATTTACCAATACCTGGCTGACCTCCTATCAAAACTAACGAACCACTCACAATGCCTCCTCCCAAGACTCTATTTAGTTCTTTATCCTGTGTAGGGTAACGCTGTGTATTTCCTGCCACCACTTCTTGTAAAGGAATTGGCTTAGGGGCTTGCTTTTTTGTACTAGCTTTTTTCCAAACTTGCTTTTTTGCAGTTGCTAACTCAGGTGTTTTCACTATTACCTCCTCTACATACGTATTCCATTCTCCACAAGAGTTACATTTTCCCTGCCATTTAGGAGAAGTAGCCCCACAATTGGTACATGCGAAAATCTTTTTGACCTTAGCCATTTTTGATGATTTTTTAAATTTATTAAAATACTAATACTACTGTAGTTAAAGTGAATCAACCAAAATTACAAAATTCAGCCTTATTCTACCTTTAACTAAGTACCAAAATCTTATGGACATGAAAAGGTAATATAGACACAAAATTAATGCTTCAATAGACATGAATGTACCCGTTGATGTGCTTAAACAAGTTTAATGCAATCATATTA
>CAYLSF010001689.1:0-1701 GCA_964385675.1 uncultured Saprospiraceae bacterium | reverse complement strand
CGCCAATTTATTCCCAATAGCAATCGCTAGATACCAAACACCAAACATAAAGGCAATCATACGACCTGGGACGAGTTTACTTACATAGGATAAACCAACAGGAGATAAACACAACTCGCCCAATGTATGGAATAAATATGCCATAATAAGGAAAAACATACTCACCTCAGCTACTTTTGCGCCTTGTGGGATGCCAGATGCTCCAATCACCAAGAAACCAAATCCTAACCCAAGCAAAATAAGCCCAAAACTATATTTAAAAGCAGCACTAGGATTATACTTACTTTCCCACCAACGAGAGAAAAGCGGTGCAAACATAATAATAAATAAAGAATTTAAGATTGCAAACCAAGTCGCTGGTACTTCTGTCCCTTGATTAGAAAATTCTCTAACTAATTTGAAACCGACAATGCCCCAAATCAATAAAAAACTAAAACCTAGAATCATATTGGATAATGATATTTTACTGAAAGTCTGCGAGAACAGCTTGTATAGCACCCAGGTAATAATTCCTAGAGGAATTACAGTTAGTATAGTATCTACGATTTTAAAAACACCCGCAGCATTTCCTGAAAGTACTCTTGCCGTGTAATCTTTAGCAAAAATAGCCATCGAACCAGCCGCTTGTTCAAATGCAGCCCAGAAAAAGACTGTGAAAAATGCGAAAATAGCAACTGCTATCAGTCTATCTCTAGTGACTGGCGCATATCGAGTAAAACGAGAAATCAATAAGACCAAGAAAATACCTAAAGCAGAGAGAATCACTATATTCGCCAAACCACTCTTTGCACCATCTCCCAATATTGGGTTGCCACCTATTTCCGATAAAGGATCATTTAAAATCCAAACGATAGATAATAATCCAAATGCAACGATCAATATTTTATCTAGTAAAGAAAAAGGATTCAATTTATCACCTTCAGGTACTTCGATTGGCTTGACAGATGTTGGTTCGGGACGTTTTCCAATATCTCCAAAAATCGGTGCCGCAAACCAAAACTGTAACATTCCAAAGAACATAAAGATACCAGCTAAACCAAATCCAAAACTCCAACTAACTAATTCACCTAAATAACCACAAAGCATAATTCCTAAAAATGCGCCTGCATTTACACCCATGTAGAAAATCGTATAAGCGCCATCTTTCTTTTCAGGGTATTTTTCATACATTTTAGAAATAATAGAGGTCATATTGGGTTTGAAAAAGCCATTCCCAAATATTAGTAAAGCAATACCTATATATAGAAATGTAGGTGTTTCAAGTGCCATAGAGGCATGCCCAAGTGTCATTAGTACCGCTCCAATCACTACTGCGTAGCGATAACCTATAATCCTATCCGCAATATAACCACCTAAGATTGGTGTTAAATACACCATCATCGTATAAGTTCCTAATAAGGATAATGCTGCTGATCTTTCCCAGCCCCAACCAGGATTATCACCAGTAACTTGTCCGACTAAGAAAATAACGAGTAATGCACGCATTCCATAATAAGAAAAACGCTCCCACATCTCTGTGAAAAAGAGGACAAACAAGCCCGATGGATGACCCAAAACCTTTCCATCTTTGTATAAATTCGCTTCTGACATAATTTAAATTTTATTTAGTTGGTTTCCCAATTATTTGGTTCTCTCTTTTTATTTCTTTGTTGTTTTGTTCTAAAGATGCTTTTCCTTCTTTTATTAACTCTTCATTGACTT
>CAYLSF010001688.1:0-1703 GCA_964385675.1 uncultured Saprospiraceae bacterium | reverse complement strand
TATATGTTTTTGGAAAAACATTATAGTATTAATTGCTTACTTAACTAGAAGTTGACTGGGATGTTTGCCAAATTGCTCTTCATACAATTGACCAAAGTAGGTTACATTATCAAACCCTACGGAATAACTCACTTCTTTCAAGTTGTAAATATCTTGGGTTTCGAGTATTTCTCTAGCCATTTGTAATCGTATGGTTCTAAAATAGCGAACAGGGGTTAGTCCTGTGATTTTTTTAATTTTTTTGGACAATTGTTTATGGGTAATATGTAATTCGGCAGCGAAATCCTGCATTTTAAATTGCTTATTATTGACTTCTCGTTTGAGGATTATTTCTACTTTTTCTAGCCATTTTAAATCAATAGGTGAGGGCTGATGACCAACGCTTACCTTGCTAGAGGATTTCTGAGTCTCTTGTTTTTTAGCAGAGAGTTTTTCATTTTTAACTATTAGTTGTGAATTACTTTCTGGCAACTGTCTATTCTTTGAATTTGTAATTAAATTTTTGATGCGTAGTAATAATTCTTCTACTTCAAAAGGCTTGGTCATGTAGTCATCTACGCCGATACGTAAGCCTTTGAGTTTATCTTTGATATCTGCTCGGGCGGTTAGTAGAATAAAGGGAATGGAACAGAGTTGTTCATTGGATTTAACTTTTTGAAGTAGGGTATAGCCATCCATTTCGGGCATCATGACATCGGAAAGAATTAAGTGGTTAGTGATTAGTTCCCGATAGCTATCGGGATAGTGATTAGTTAAATAACTCAATGCTTCTAAACCGTTATTCTTAACAATTACATTATAATATGGAACTAAAATGGATTGTATAAATTGTTGTAGTGATGGATTATCTTCTACTAAGAGTATGGTATCTTTTTTATTATCAATAGTTGTATTTGTATTTAAGTTTACTAAACTTTCAAAGTTTAGTAAACTTGAACTTTCATCTTGAAGCATAGATAACTGCTCCTCAGTTGCTAACTTTATTGGTAATCTTACCTCAAATTCTGTCCCCTTTCCTAATTCTGATTGTACGGTAATTTGTCCATTCATTAACGTTACTAGCTCTTTAGAAAAGGCTAGACCAATACCTGTGCCGCCCAGCATATTCTGATGACTATTTGTATTATTTTTTGATTGTATTATTGAAAAATATCGCTCAAAGATATGGGGTAAGTCTGTTTCCGAAATACCTTGTCCGTTATCTCTCACTTTAATGACTACTGCTTGTTCTACTTTGGCGACCATAATTTGAACCTGACCATTTTTAGGGGTAAATTTTAAGGCATTAGATAGCAAGTTATTTAAGATTTTACCTAATTTGTCTGTATCAAAAAGAGCAATAAACTCTTGATTGATAAAAGAAATAAATTGGAGTTGAATCCCTTTTACCGTAGCTGCACTTTCAAAATTAGCGGTAGTTTGTTCTATAAACTGTGGTATTTTAGTTGGAGTAGGATGGATTTCAAGCTTATTTGCATCCATTTTTGATAAATCCAATACATCATTGACTAAATGAAGAAGTTGCAGTCCATTTTGATAAATATTTGAAAGCTCAGGCTTATACTTTTTTAAATCCTCTTTTTTTAACAATTGAGATAAGGGGGCTAAAATCAGCGTTAAAGGGGTACGCAATTCATGTGAAATATTGGCAAAAAACTGAGATTTCATCGTGTCTAATTGGCGTAGTTGCTGCGTTTCTTGTG
>CAYLSF010001687.1:0-1705 GCA_964385675.1 uncultured Saprospiraceae bacterium | reverse complement strand
GAAGCGTTTTATTTACTTTAAATTTTACATATTTAAATACATAGTAATTGATTATACCTGTTAACTATCTATTTTTTAGTTCGATTGGTGCAATATAAATGCTAAGTCAATACTTATCATCCAAAAGTTGAGTGTATATAGGAAGAAAGCATTTACATGAAAAACAGGTTCAGAATGCAAACTAACGCAATCAAATATCTAAAAACATAAAGTGTAGCTTCGAATAGCTAAAATAAAGCCTTATTAGAACTATTTAATTAACTTTATGCTAGATTTTTGACATATTTTTTTTTCATCTGTGATAATTCAAAATGTTAAAAAAATGAAAAGAGCGTTTACTGGTAATTCTATGTTTTTGGCACAAAAATTATCTGGGAGGATGATTTTCTTATTGATTGCCATTACTGGTTGTTTTTGGCAATGTCAGCCAACTAAAAAGCTAAATACTGATAAAGTTGAAGTGGTTGATTTTCCAAAAGATTGGCTAGGAGAATGGGAAGGAAATCTTGAGGTTTTTAATGCCAAGGGGAAATCTATGGAATTATACATGGGACTAAATATTTTACCAATCGAGAATGACCGATACACTTGGACAATTATTTATGGTGAAGGTGAAAAACGCCAAGAACGAAAATATGAACTCATGCCTAAAGATACAGCTAAAGGACATTATCTGATTGATGAAAAAAATTCGATCATCTTAGATGATTTTCTATTAGGAAATACTTTATACAGTCGCTTTGAAGTGATGGGAAATTTATTATTGATCTCTTACAGATTGGAAAGTGAAACATTGAACTTTGAAGTAGTTTCGGGTAATCTCGAACCCATAAATACTACTGGAGGACAGGATAGTATACCCATAGTGAACTCTTATAATATTTTTGTGATGCAGCAAGCTATTTTAAAACGAAAGACGAAGGATTAGGTATTCAACTAAGTATGCTTTTTTCTAAAGTAACTTGATTATGGAAATAAGATTTTAATCGCTGGTCATGAGTTACGATCAATAGAGTGGCATTATGTGCTTTAGCTTGTTCTTCTAATAGTTGAGTGACTTCATTACAATTATCATCATCTAAGGCGGAAGTAGGTTCATCTGCTAGTATCACAATTGGTTGGTTGACCAATGCTCTCGCTATAGCTACGCGTTGTTGTTCGCCTTGACTAAGATTGCTTGGTTTTACCTTCAATTTATGTGCTAGATTCAATCTCTTTAGTAGATTGTATACAATAGTTTTATCTTGTTTATTACCAGCTAAATATTGTGCAAGTAATAGGTTCTCTTCTATATTTAATGATTGTACAAAATGTGATTGTTGAAAAACAATTCCGATATTTTTTCCACGAAAATGATCTAATTGCGTTGTATTGAGTGTTTTTAAATCCTGATTATCGACAATCACACTACCTTGTTGGGCTTGGCGTAAACCGCCAAGTAGATGTAAAAGGGTAGTTTTACCAGTTCCTGATTGCCCTAGTAGTAGCCAATGTTCACCTTTTTGACAATCAATATTGGGAAAGTGAATAGTATTTTTCCCATCATATGTATACGATAAACCTTCTGTTTTTAACATGCTGGTATTCTTTTTTATTCGAAGCATCTGATCGACTTGCTCAACAAAAACACCATTAAACAAGTCGATTAGTATTATACTAATCCACATCTAAAATTTGGATTAATTTTCTGTAAATTTTTCCTTAC
>CAYLSF010001686.1:0-1705 GCA_964385675.1 uncultured Saprospiraceae bacterium | reverse complement strand
CCTGTGATGTGGCATTACAATGCGATGGATATGGTATTTGTAGGAACAGTTGTAAAAGTAGGCGATCCATTGAGTGGAGATTTTTCATATAGAGAAAAAGCAACGAATATCCCGACTTTCAAGATTAAATTTGAAGTACATAAGTCTTATCGAGGGGATATGCCCAAAGAAATCATTATTGGTAAAAAAGCACTAGCTAATCTATCTTTTCAAGAAGGAGATGCTTATCTAGTATATGCCATGAATAGTCCTGAGGATGGTTTATATATTACGAGTGATATTCTACACATTTTAGACCCTCGTATGCAAAACCACAAGATATTAGGTGAAATTGATAAAAATAGAAACGGATATTTAGTAGAATATGCCTCTACTGGAGAGAAATGGGCAGAAGGTCAATTAAAAGATGGAATCCCGACAGGGGAATGGAAATTTTATGAAATTACAGGAGAATTAAAGGAGAAAGGCAAATATAAAAATGGTAGACGACATGGTAAATGGGAAGGTTATTTTTATACAGGTGCTCAATTTTTTAAGTTATTTACCGCTATTAGAAGAGGACGAGCAAGACGCTATCAGCTAATCAGTCATAAAGCTGCCGCTCCAAAACAGGTCGAGTCTATCAGCTCATTTACAAAGATTTAGCTAAAGGAGGAAATCAATTGGACACCGTTTATTATTTATATAAAAAACCCATTGTAGAGAAAAAGATCAAGTATAAAAATGGAAGAGAGCATGGTAAGGCAAAATACTATGATAGTTTTGGTGCAAAGCAAGCGGTAATACGCTACAAAAACGGTCAGAAACACGGTAAATATTGGCTACGTAAGGTATTTAATCAGTTTGACAAGACATCTACGACATTATACAATGGAGAATATGTCAATGGTCAAATTAAGAATGAAACAGTGACCTATTATGAAGGGGGGCGAAAAACAGGTGAGCAGCAAACCACAAAGGACTTTCAATCTTACTAAGATATTCTATTGAGTTGATAAAAAGCACTACAACAAAAAGAAAGCCTTTTTCTAAGGAAGAAGGCTTTCTTTGATTGATTACTCAAAGTAACATACCAACAACTGAATATTTACACTAGTCGTCAAATTCAACAGTATATGCAGAATTTTTCTTGGTTTTAACTTTCATTTCCAACTGATAACAAGGATCCTCCGTATGTGTGTACGTTTGATTATTTCCTAATTTAGAATATTCACTAACAATAGTACTCCAGCTTGAACTTGAATTTTTCTTATATTTTAAACTATAAAAAACCCTTCTCCATGCATTATTCCTTGTGATAGATACCGTAATATCTTGATTGGCTGCACCTGTGTGTGTAGTAAAAAGCCATGGTTTTTTAGTTAATAACTCAGGTTGAATAAAAGTAACCGCATACTTTACTCCTGATTTAGATTGATTTACTTTAACTAACTGAAAAGCTACATCTGGTTTTACATTTTCTTCTTCAGGTGTCAAAGCTTCATCCTCGTCCTCATCTTTAGATTTTTCATCGGATAAATCTAGAAGTCCACTTCTAATGAGTGCTGCTTCAAGTGTTTCATCTTCATTAATTTCTACCAGTTTAAAATTGCTACTAGAATAGCTGTCTAGTATTGCTTTTGAATCCGTAGCTACACGCATTGTAGCAGAACCTCCTTCAATGGAAGAAATAGTAATATCCTTGAAAAAATTATACTTGACTTTT
>CAYLSF010001685.1:0-1705 GCA_964385675.1 uncultured Saprospiraceae bacterium | reverse complement strand
GTAAGGTGTAAGGTGTAAGGTGTAAGGTGTAAGGTGTAAGGTGTAAGGTGTAATAAGGATAACTATAAATGCTGTATTTAGTTTCATAATAGACCTTAAACCCAAAATTTAAAACTTATGGGTAACTTCAGAGAATTAAAAGTTTGGAAAAAGGCGAAAGATTTAGCAGTGGATATTTACAAAATGGTAGATCACTATCCATCTTTTCAAAAAGATTACAGAATTAAGAATCAAATTACAGCTGCTGCCGTTTCTATTGCCTCTAATATTGCAGAAGGAGAAGAATCTGGAAGTAATCCTCAGAGTATTCGATATTTTAATATTGCCAAAGGTTCATGTGCTGAATTAATTACACAACTCATCATTTTACAAGAAATAAATCACATACCATCTAATGTTGGAAAAATACTAGTCAATCGTACTGAACAAATTTCAAGAATGCTATTTAAACTCATTCAAATTAGAACTAAAGAATAGGTATAAGGTATAAGATAAAGACTATAAGAATACTTTTGTAATCCTTATACCTCTCCCGATAGCTATCGGGATTATACCTTATACCCAAAAAAAAGACCATGAATCCACAAATACAAAGAGCAGTTATTCTGCTTCAACAAGATAGATATAAGGAGGCTGTCAAAGAATTACGTCAAGCCTTAGCACACAATCCAAATGATAGTGATGCCTATGGTTTGCTGTCGGTTTGTTATACTCAAATACCTGAACATGTAGCGGATTCTATTACGATGGCTCAACAAGCCATTAGCTTAGAACCTAATCATGCTTACTTTTATTCCTTATTGTGTAGGGCATATTTGGCAAATGAAAATCTACAAGAAGCGGAAAAGGCGATTGAACAAGCCATTGAGTTAGATCCAATGGATGCCAATTTTCATTTTTTAAAAGCAGCTATTTCGTACGATAAAAAAAATTGGGAAGGTGCATTAAGTGCTGCCGAGCAGAGTTTGGCTTTAGATGCGGAAAATGTGGAAGCCTTAAACCTTCGCACAATGGCTTTGATTAAGCTCAATCGGAAGCAAGAAGCAGTCGATACGGTAGATTTTGCATTAAAGCAAGCCCCCGAAAATCCGTCTGCACATGCTAACAAAGGTTGGGCATTGATAGAAATTGGAGAATATGATGAAGCCTTTACCTATTTTAAAGAAGCGTTACGATTAGATCCTAATAATCAATTTGCTCGTTCTGGATTAAAGGAGGCGATTAAAGCCAAGAATATCGTTTATCGAGGGATTTTAAAATATTTCTTATGGGTTGCTAAAATGAGTGAACGCAATCAATGGGGTTTTATCATTGGAGCCTATATTTTATATCGTATTATATTGTGGTTGGCGGAAAGCTACCCTGAGTATAGTTTTATATTTTATCCAATTGTTGCCTTTTATATCATCTTTGCCTTTTCTACTTGGATTGCTATGCCAATATCCAATCTTGCTCTTCGGTTACATCCTTTAGGAAAATATGCATTGGATGATGATGAAAATTTTGCAGCGTCTTTAGTTGGATTTTTCCTTTTAGGAAGTGTATTAAGTTTTATAGGATATTTCGCTTTAGGACTTGAATTATTACTCTACTTAGGCGGTTGGTTTGGGTTAATGACATTACCGCTAGGTGGTACATTTACTTCGACTCAAGAAGGCACAAAAGGTCGTAGAAATCTAATTTTATATACTTCATTTATTGGTAT
>CAYLSF010001684.1:0-1708 GCA_964385675.1 uncultured Saprospiraceae bacterium | reverse complement strand
TTACAAAAATACGGTTTCATTCGATAATATTTTTGGGAAATTTTGATTTTTTTTGGATGCTGGATGCTGGATGCTGGATAATTGCATTACGCAGTTCGTGGAATCATGTTTCAATCCCAAACTGGTTCAATTACATAACAATCTGCCACTTTATATTGATTTTTGTAAGTAACTCTGTCATTAATTTAAATTCTTTTTCATCTTCTGTATGGACAATGATTCTTTTAGATTTTATTTTGCCTTTTCCAATCTTACTTCATCAAAAAACATAGCAAGTTCTTCTGCTTCCTTTTCAGTTAAAGGATTTGACTTTACCTTAAATGGAATGTCATCTAACTTATCAAAATTATATTCCATATTTTATCTATTTAAAATGATGCTTAATTAATCTTTGTGCAGCTACTTCATCTATATACATTTTGATAGACTGTCCAATTTGTTTTGCTCCTAAATTTCTCTTATAGCAATCCCAAACTGGTTCAATTACAAGTGAAAAACAAAGACTTCATTCTTTAATGTCATTGATGTTTCAATCCCAAACTGGTTCAATTACAAGAAAGTCTCCCAAGTATGATGTTTGATTTTTTTGTATGTTTCAATCCCAAACTGGTTCAATTACAAGCCGAAAGGACATGATTATTTAGCCTCCTCTTATGAGTTTCAATCCCAAACTGGTTCAATTACAAGCAATTCATTCAGATGGACGTATGGATAGTTGGGAAAGGTTTCAATCCCAAACTGGTTCAATTACAAGAGCTTTAAATGACTTGGGTTTTGCAGTAACCATAGAGTTTCAATCCCAAACTGGTTCAATTACAAGATAGTGCGATATATCACCATATTGATTAATCTTTTAGTTTCAATCCCAAACTGGTTCAATTACAAGGGAGACTAAGCCTAATTTATGAAATGTATCAAAAGTGTTTCAATCCCAAACTGGTTCAATTACAAGAACGCATTGCAAAAGATATATTTGTTTATGTAAAGAAGTTTCAATCCCAAACTGGTTCAATTACAAGACAAGAAGAACTATAAGCAATTACAAGCAATCGCACGTTTCAATCCCAAACTGGTTCAATTACAAGCTTATCTAAGTTTTCACGACAATATATTGATGGAGTGTTTCAATCCCAAACTGGTTCAATTACAAGAGTTTCCTATGACTATAGATGTTTATGAACTAGACTTGTTTCAATCCCAAACTGGTTCAATTACAAGAATAACATAGTATTCACGTACATTGTAAATTCATCGGTTTCAATCCCAAACTGGTTCAATTACAAGTTTTACACCTAAGATATTTATATCAATTCGTGCCAGGTTTCAATCCCAAACTGGTTCAATTACAAGTTTTGCCTGTAAATGAGCCGTTCATCATGCCATATAGTTTCAATCCCAAACTGGTTCAATTACAAGCTTGTTTTTAAATTTTTAAAGAATCGGTAGGATGAGTTTCAATCCCAAACTGGTTCAATTACAAGGCTTGACCAAAGAGCAAGAGTTTTTAAAGCATGAGTGTTTCAATCCCAAACTGGTTCAATTACAAGCAAATCATCCAGTTTAAAGTGGCAAGATTCCACTAGTTTCAATCCCAAACTGGTTCAATTACAAGACCATTTTGCACCGCTTCCAACGCCTTATCCATTTCGTTTCAATCCCAAACTGGTTCAATTACAAGATGAAAAGACAATCTCTATTGACGGCTTAG
>CAYLSF010001683.1:0-1711 GCA_964385675.1 uncultured Saprospiraceae bacterium | reverse complement strand
AACAGGTCGATAAATGGTTGAAAAATAACGGCAATCAATTCGTTTATATTTATGGTGCGATTGATACTTGGTCAGCGACTAGGGTGATCCCTTCTGATAATGTCGAAGCATTGTATTATCATATGCCAGGTAAACATCACGGCAATGCTAGACTTCGCAACTTAACTGATTCTGAACGAAAAGAACTCAAAACAACACTCGAAAAATGGCTAGGTGAGGCGGTCGATATGAGTGTTTTGAAATAAGTTAACCATATAAGGATTATAAGGACATATAAGTTTTTATTTATTTTCGCAAAGCGAAAACCATATAGATCTTATATGTCTTTATATTTCTTATATGGTCACAGGGTAACAATCAATTTACTACCGACCAATTGCTCTCCTGCTAATAAATTAATACTGTAAACACCTTTTGGTAAATTTTGTATTGGATAACTAAAAGTATTACTTTTCATTATTTGTTGAGTAATGACTTTCCCGCTTATATCCATTAATTGTATTTTTAAATCTGATGTCCAATCTCCTTTATCAAGTTTTACTACTAACTGCTCATCCACGATAGTGGTGATAAAATCAATCTGTTTTACAATAGTTTCACCAGCAGGATAATTTACTAAATCTATAAAAAAACGAACACCGCCATCTTCGATTAGATTATTATTAAAATCAAAAAAAGTCGCATTTTCGTAATGTGAACCTTGCGCCCATTGTGTAGAACAACTAGAAGATACCCAAGCAGGTTCCCAATAAATCAAGCCTTTTCCTCCATGAAGTTCTATTTCTACGCCCAATTCTAAAAGCCATTGCTTTTGATTGGCAGTATTAAGCGGCGAGTAATTTGGATGTGCCGTAGTTAAAATATTATTTGCATTATCATTCCAGCTATCTGTCCACGGATAGCCTGCTTCCACAACCATCACTTCTTTATTATAATCTTGCTTTAGGTCTTCTATTAGGTCTCCAACTTGTGAAATAGTAGTCGCACCATGCCACTCATAATAATATGATAAGCCAATAATATCAAAATCTGTAACACCATTGGCTATAAAATTACTCACCATCCAATCTGCATTCACAGGATCAGCGATATGAATACAAATGTCTATATTTTCGCCAGAAAACGTTTCAAAATCTCTAACGGCTTGAATAGCCACATTAAACAATTCGCTATTCCTAGTCCAATCCAATACCCAACCTGAGCTATTGACAGTTGGTGATAACAAAATTCCTTTATTGGTTTCATTACCGATTTGTATTATCTCAGGTAGTAGATTTTCATCGTGTAGCTGATGTAATGTATTGTGAATATAATTGTATAATGAGTCTTTCAAAAGCGGTAAATTATCAACAATACTCAGCCAAGCAGCAGGTATGATCTGATTCGATGGATCTGCCCAAGTATCTGACAAATGAAAGTTCAACAACACTTCCATCCCTTTATCATGGGCGCGTTGAATGCTTTTTTTAACATCTGCGAAGTCAGAATAGCGGTTGCCTGCATTCAAATTATCGTACCAACTCGGTGTATGCCATAGACGAAGCCGCACTAGATTACAATTCATATCTGCAAAAATCTGATATGGATCGCTCGGTGAATTATTTCGTTGGTAAATGACACCACAGTCCTCCATTTCATTGATATAGGATAGATCTGCTCCTAGGTAAAAATTAGTTTGCCCTACTAATTGAATAGTAAAAAATAGTGATAA
>CAYLSF010001682.1:405-1713 GCA_964385675.1 uncultured Saprospiraceae bacterium | reverse complement strand
GATAGTGCTTTTCATAATAAGGAAGAAGCCGAAAAACGACTCCAATATTTAATAACGAAAGGCTTCAACGCTCAAATGGATAATGTAAAACATTATAATTTAGATATACCTATTAAAAGACCTTATATTATAGTTTTAACCGATAGTAAAAAACACTTTTTAAAATCTTACAGACTTTACCAAAAGGAAATTATAAATAGTGATACTTTAAAATCAGATGCGACTATTATAACTTTAAGTCCAAAATAACTTACTCTATGTCCACCTACGCTAACGTCATAAAGAACTTCAAAGGCTTTAAAACCTTATTTGGGGAAGAAGCTCCCAAATCACAAATATTACATTTTCTCAATAGTATATTAAAACCGTACAACTTACCAAAACTGAAAAGCATTGAAGCCTTAGACGATATTCCCGAACCGCTTTTTAGGTTGATTTCTGGATTTCAAGATGTAATTTTGATGTATGTGAAAACAGAAGAAGATGAAATGGTAGTAGTACAATTGGATTTATGGCATTTGTATTATGGTAAAAGTTTCTGTTACTTAAAAACTACCGATAGGTATAAATTTTTACTCAGCTATAAAGAAAGTGAAGTATGGGCAAAGCCAATTATTCATATTGGTTTGTGTGATTATTTTACCATTGATGATACTTTATTAAAATATGAGCATTTGATTCACCAAAATGGTCTAGGTGATTATCACTTAATTCGAATCAATTTACCTTTTTACAATGCTGTAACTAATACCGATTTAGAACAATGGTTATTGTTAATTACAGCATCATATACTTTTGATACTGTACCTCTCGCAATTACATCACCAATTATTCAACAAGCTTTTAACAATATTAAACTCTCTAATTTTGATAAACTAGATTTAGAATGGTATTTGGAATATGAAAATCGGTTAGAAGAACGGCGTAGAGATTTAATTACGAATACGAATATGAAATTGGAAAAAGCCTATCTAACTCAAATTGCTACTCAACCCGGGTTTTCTGTAGCTTTACTCAAAAAAGATTTTGGATTATATCCTAAACAAAAAGTAAAGACTACTGATATTGACTTATTTTTTATAGAAAATCAACGTCAACTGGCTTTTAATTTATTCAGATTATGGACAGAAAAAATTCAAGTACACTATACAAATAGAACTATTATTATTAAAGATGAAACGCATTTGATTAAAAATTTTCGACAAGCACTTGCAGACTCAATCATTAGTGTTTTTAATAATAATCGGTTTATTTTGAGTGATTTTAACATAAGTTATGCTAAAGAATATATTAAAGGTTACGTGAGTT
>CAYLSF010001682.1:0-367 GCA_964385675.1 uncultured Saprospiraceae bacterium | reverse complement strand
GAGTTTGAATACATTACAAAAAATAAACCCTTATATAAACAATTTCAAGCGATTCAAGCGGTTTTAAATTTCTTTGACCAATACGAAACACAAGAAATTACATTGGATGCAAATTATTACGAGCTATTACAACAGACGACCAATTTAGATAATATTAACCCTCTTGTAAGGACAAACTCTATTGATGATATCCCCCCAAATGCTAATGGGCAAGTTCGATCTGTTCTAACAGAGTTACGAAATAACTGGATTAAAGCATTATTTCAATTAGAATTAGAGAACATAGATATTTCTGAGGCTTGTGTCTTAGATAAAAAAACGTGGAAACAATTGATTAATCAGCATAAATCTTTATTTATTTAATTTG
>CAYLSF010001681.1:0-1714 GCA_964385675.1 uncultured Saprospiraceae bacterium | reverse complement strand
GAACCATATTATAGATATTAGTGTTGGTCTGGATAATGAAATTGTTTCATGGCCAGGTAGTTCAGGTTTCACTATACAACAAATGAGTCATTTGCAATCCGGCATATGTTCAAATAATTCAAACATAGAAACCGACGTTCATATAGGTACACATGTCGATGCCCCCTGGCACTTTATCGAAGATGGAAAGACAATTGAAAAACTGGATTTGAATAAAATGATAGGTGAAGCCTATGTATTGGATTGTGGTGATGCGACTGAGATAACGGCTGAATTATTTGAGCAATGTAACATCCCGGATAATTGTCAGCGGCTGTTATGTAAAACGAGTAATTCAATATTATGGAATGATTCTTCTCATGAATTCAAACATGACTTTGTGGCGCTAACTGCAGATGCATCGCAATGGGTGGTAGATCATAATATACAGCTTATCGGGATCGATTATCTTTCAATTCAAAAATTCAATGATCCATTTACCACGCATGAAATCCTGTTATCACATGAGGTTATTATTCTTGAAGGCTTATCACTAAGTGAAGTAGAAGAAGGCAGCTATCGACTAGTTTGTCTGCCGTTAAAAATTAACGGTGCGGATGGCGCACCTGCCAGAGCAATATTAATGAAGTGACGGTTTATCGATAATGAATATCATTGCTTTACTTCCGATGAAAGCTCATAGCGAGCGCATACCAAACAAAAATTTTAAAGAACTATCTGGAAAACCACTTTTTAAATGGATGCTGGATAAACTACTTTCTATAAATGAGATAAGTCAGGTCATTATTAATACGGACGCAATAAAAATATTGACTGATTATGGTATTGATAAAGAATCACGAGTTGTTCTTGAACAACGACCAGATGCATTATGTGGTGATATGGTCAACATGAATCGAATAATTGAACATGACATAAATAATTATCAAGCAGATTTCTATCTAATGACACATACCACTAATCCAGCCTTAGATGTAGAAACCATACGTTCAGCAATAAATAAGTATCAGGAAGCCAGAGAAGAAAACAATGCTGATTCATTATTTACAGTAACAAAATATCAAACCAGATTTTATGATGAGAATATTAAACCAATAAATCATGATCCAAATATTTTAATGCGCACACAGGATCTGGAGCCATGGTATGAGGAAAATTCGAATCTATACTTATTTACTGCGGATTCATTTAAAAAAAATAATTCACGCATCGGTCAAAAACCAATCATACTGGAAACAAGTAAATCAGAGACAGTCGATATCGATGAAATGGATGATTGGTATATCGCTGAAGCAATTTTGAAACTTTCAGAAAGTTAGATTATGTCTAATAAAATATTATCCGTCTTAATTACTTGCCCACCCATGTTGGTTGATATTGATAAATATAGAGATTTATTTGCTGAAAAAAAAATAGAACTTCATACACCAGAAGTGACACAGACATTGCAAGAATCAGTGTTGATAGAACTAGCACCGCAATTTGATGGCTGGATTGTTGGCGATGATCCGGTTACTGAGTCAGTGCTAAAAGCATGTAAAGAAGGAAAAACCCGATCGATCATTAAATGGGGTGTTGGTACTGATAATATAAATTTTGATGCGGCAAAACGATTTAATTTGTTAATCGAAAATACACCTTATATGTTTGGTAACGAAGTGGCGGATATAGCTGTACATTACCTTATTGGTTTAACGCGACATACATTTCGAAT
>CAYLSF010001680.1:0-1715 GCA_964385675.1 uncultured Saprospiraceae bacterium | reverse complement strand
CAACTAGGCATTGACGGGTACTCTAAACTAACCAAACAAGAGTTAATCTACAAAATACTAGATCAGCAAGCTATCTCAGACACAGGTAAGGAAGAAGAAAAGCCAAAGAAGCGTAGAGGTCGTCCTCGAAAATCGGACTCAAAGTCAAAACGCTCTAAAAAGAAAGTAGAAGAATCTGCTCCTAAAGAAGAACCTAAACCGGCTAAAGAACCAGAACCGAAAGCAACTGAAGAAGAGAGTGCAGATGCGAAACTAGCAGCATTAGAAAGTGAAATCTTTGATCCAGCAAATTTTGAAGAAGAAGTAACTGTAGAGCCAACCGTAGAGGAATCAAAAGTAGAAGAAACTTCCTTCGAAGAAGAGAAACTTGAAGGAAAGCAGGAAAATGATAAATCAGAAAGGAATCGAGATAGGGATAGAAGAGATAGGGATCGAGGAAGAGATCGAGATAGAAGGGATAGACCACATTTTAATATAGAATTAGATGGTATTATTGAGGGGTCAGGTATTCTAGAAATGATGTCTGATGGTTATGGTTTTCTTCGTTCAGCAGATTATAATTATTTAACCTCTCCAGATGATATTTATGTGTCTCCTTCCCAAATTAAATTATTTGGTTTAAAAACAGGAGATACTGTTCAAGGTTCAATTCGTCCGCCAAAAGAAGGGGAGAAATATTTCGCTTTATTAAGAGTAAACTTCATTAATGGTAGAGAACCTCATGAAGCTAGAGATAGAGTTCCATTCGATTATTTGACACCATTGTTTCCAGATGAAAAGCTTAATCTACAGATTTCGCCTAAGCATCTAGGTACTAGAATTATTGATCTGTTTACACCTATTGGAAAAGGTCAACGTGGATTGATAGTGGCACAACCTAAAACGGGTAAAACTTTCTTATTGAAGGATGTAGCAAATGCGATTGCTAAAAATCACCCAGAGTGTTACTTAATCATCTTATTGATAGACGAGCGTCCTGAGGAGGTAACAGATATGAAGCGAAGCGTAAATGCAGAGGTAATTGCCTCTACATTTGATGAGCCTGCTGAGCGTCACGTAAGAGTGTCTTCTATCGTATTAGAAAAAGCAAAACGTTTAGTAGAATGTGGACATGATGTTGTCATTCTATTGGATTCTATCACACGTTTGGCTCGTGCATACAACACTGTAGCCCCTGCAAGTGGTAAGGTCTTATCAGGTGGTGTGGAAGCGAATGCGTTACACAAACCAAAGCAATTCTTTGGTGCTGCTCGTAATATCGAAAATGGCGGTTCGTTAACTATTCTAGCAACGGCGTTGATCGATACTGGTTCCAAAATGGATGCGGTTATCTTTGAAGAGTTCAAAGGTACGGGTAATATGGAATTACAATTGGATCGTCATTTAGCAAACAAACGTATTTTCCCGTCAATAGATCTAAACAAATCAAGTACGCGTCGTGAAGACTTATTGATGAGTTCTAATGCCTTAAATAGAATGTGGATTTTACGTAAGCACCTTGCAGACATGAATCCAGAAGAAGCAATGCGTTTCTTAATCAATAACGTGAAAGGAACAAGAGACAATGATGAATTCTTGTTCACCATGAACGGCTAATATATTTTATTAGAAGGGAGTAAAAATCTTAAAACGATTCTACAAAAAGTTGATTCATAAAAAGATTTTTGTACCTTTGCGTCACTTTTCTGAAAAAGAGAATTATTTAAAATAATTAG
>CAYLSF010001679.1:0-1717 GCA_964385675.1 uncultured Saprospiraceae bacterium | reverse complement strand
TCAATCAACTCCGCTTCCTAAAAGCCTATGAGTATATAGAGAACAATACTTATAATACAGTCGCTGAAACTGCGCGAGCAGTAGGTTTCCGAGATGCCAGTTATTTCTCTCGGAAGTTCAAAGAACGATTTGGAGTCGCTCCAAGCGAGGTATAACACTTACACACAACACATCTTCAACACTACACTAACTCGGTCATCCTAAAAAACAACACCAAATAGGTAATTACATATATGTGACTTATACAGCTAATCGGATATACCATACGAAGCTTCAAATTGATCCGATGGCTCAACATCAAAAAGGAGAATGCCGAAAATCCTGTAAAGAGTAGGCGGTTAAGTTACAAACATATTTATTATTATGGCTGATATTCAATATCAACACATTCTATATGAAAATTCTTCTATTTATAGTTCAAGTAAGCGTTTTGAAATGTTTTTGCAAGACGATGGGAATCTAGTAGTTTATCTTCTAGAGCCAGATGGAGTAACACGTGTAAAAGCAATTTGGTATTCGAATTCTTTAAATTCTACAGCATTTAGCTTTATAAATGCTATAGATAAATTTAAAGGTAAGCCAGGAGAAAATGCTAGTAATAATACATTTAATCTAAATCTGGCTTTAGATAATTCGGGTAATCTTGTTATGATAGGAAACGTCTTTGCTGAAACTATTAAGTCTGGAGCTCTCCAACCTTTTTATGTGGTTAATCCTCTACATGTACCAAAGGTTAGCTATCAATTTAACCCTGCTTCTACTATATCCGGAGATTATAGCTTTTCATTTAATAATGACGGGTCATTCTCTGTTTCTCCACAAGGAACGGGTGCCTCAAAATGGACAAGTGATAGTGGGATTAAGATTACTAATTTTTTAAATGTTACATATGGTAAATACACAAGTAAAAAACCAGGAGTTCCCTCCTTATCTTCCGTTTATCACTTTCCTAATACCACTAGTGTAACCCAACCAAGTATGGGAGGGCAAGAAATTACTGTTTCACACACGATACAGAAAAACTGGTCTCAATCAATGAGTATTGGTATTAGTTCTTCTACTGAAGTAACAGTAGAGGATCCAGAAATCGGCCTTAAAGCTAGTGAAACTGTAACAGCATCTGCTAATTCAACTAAAACACAAGGAGGTCAATCTTCAGAGACTATAACGTTTACATTTGAACCTACTGTTACTGTACCGGCTAATACTACCTATTATGTTTGGGTAGAAGTTACCCAATCTGAAATTACTGTTCCTTACACTGGTACAATAGAAATTGATGTCAATGGTGAGTCAATAACTACTACTATGACAGGTATATATAGTGGAAGCTATATTGAAAACGGAAACCCGAACTATGTTTTTAAACAAATCATTTCTTCATCATCAGACCCAAAAGATAAAAGTAGTATTGTTTCTAGTAACCTAATCACTCCATCTTAAAGCGGAAATTAGTAATTTTCACTAAGTACTAAATAAATTAGAGGTAGTTAGATACTTTCAATTTACCTATCTCTAATTTGATTATATGTTTTTTCTTACTCATGAACTTAAGATGAAAAGTTGTACTCCATTACTGAGTAAATAACTTGATTTCTGAATAGACAACCTCTACTATTTTGTATAAAAAAATCGAAGTACATCAAGAGGATTAATAAAAATTGGCTCTTTGACAATTTTTGCCGAGAATGAAAAACGAAGCAAAAAAGCGACCGTT
>CAYLSF010001678.1:0-1718 GCA_964385675.1 uncultured Saprospiraceae bacterium | reverse complement strand
AAGATTCGTTTTTCTATATCTCTTTTTGTAACTTAATATTGTGTACCCCTATGAATTGGGACTTATGAAGAGAGGTATTGTATCATATTCAATAAATTCAGTAAACTGTAATTTGTTATTGTTTAGCTCTACAATAAAATTGCACTGCCCATCTTGTCCTGCTGCCATCCATATAATAACAGATTGTTCACTAACTCCTTCAACTAAAAGATAACCACTATTAACAAATATATCTTCAATCTCTATGCTATCTATCAAGCCCCAGTTAGTGGCATCATAAACTTCTAAAATAGCCTTATGATAATTAATTTTCTTTAAAGCCCAAAGGTAATTTTGGGTATAAATGATTTCTTTATACTTGCGATCTTTTAGGAATAGAATCTCCTCTTGTTGATAATTGATAATTGATATACCTTTTTTATTGACAACAGCAATACGTTCCATTTCATGACAAAAATCAATAGATTTTAAATTTTCATCTAAATCCAATTGATGTAAAATAGTTGCATTATTATCAAAAATCATCAATTTACCAGGTCGCCCTCCTACCATAAAGGTGTTTTGACCTCCTCCTTTAATGAAATGATAAGGTGAATAAGTTAAAGGTAAGGTTATATATTTTTCAATTACCATATCAAATGAATTAAATCAAAATAAATTCAAAATACATAATACCCAAAAAACACAAAAGCGGCAGCCCGAAAAAATTCAAGCTGCCACTTCCGTTCACCGTCAAGTGAAACGACCATTCACCATTTAACGTCAACCGTTTAAGCATAAGCCAATTCCAAAAAAGAATCATTCTTACCCTCTAGCATCGATTGACCCATCAAGTAAGTATCGACTGCCTTAGCTGCTTCACGTCCTTCTGAGATTGCCCAAACCACCAAAGACTGTCCTCTACGCATATCCCCTGCGGTAAAGACTTTATCAATATTCGTTTGATAATTATTATCTTTTATGTTTCCTCTGTTCGTCAATTCTACACCCAATTGTTCCAACATTCCTTTATGTTGCGGATGTACAAAACCAATAGCAAGTAACGCTAACTCACAAGGAATTTCCCGTTCTGTTCCTGCTATTTCAGTGAATTTTGCACGACCACCATCTTTGGGTAACGTCCATTCAATATCCACAAGTTTAACCGCTTTTAAATTACCATTTCCGTCTCCAATAAATTCTTTAGTTAAAATTGCCCACTGTCTATCGCAACCTTCTTTGTGAGAAGAAGAAGTTCGTAACTGCATAGGCCAAAGTGGCCACGGCGTAGATTCCGCACGAGTTGCAGGCGGTTTGGCTAGTAGTTCAATTTGTGTAATGGATTTCGCTTTATGACGATTTGATGTACCCACACAATCTGAACCCGTATCTCCACCTCCAATGACAAATACATTTTTACCTTCTGCACTCAATATGTCAGCTTCAGCAAAAGTATCTCCTGCTACACGTTTATTGTTTTGTGTTAAGAAATCCATTGCAAAATGAATCCCTTTCAACTCCCGTCCTGGAATTGGTAAATCTCTAGGAATCGTAGAACCTCCCGTTAAAACCAAAGCATCGTAATCTGCCATCAAGTCTTTTGGATCGACGTTTACACCTACATTAGCATTGGTTTTGAAAGTAATCCCCTCCGCTTCCATGATTGCTAATTTGCGGTCAATTGTCCATTTTTCCAATTTAAAATCTGGAATACCATAACGAAGTAGTCCCCCGATCCG
>CAYLSF010001677.1:0-1719 GCA_964385675.1 uncultured Saprospiraceae bacterium | reverse complement strand
GAGAAAATGAGAGCAATTGCAGAAATGGAAGAAAAATTTGAATCCGCTAAAGTGAAACATGAAAATCAAATTTTACAAAAAGATAATATAATAAAAGCCTCTGCAATAAAAGCAGCAAATTTCCGTAATCTGTTAGCGATTGTGATTATACTGTTAATACTATTTATTTTAATCATTATTTATCGTTCTAGAAAGCAATATATTAAACAAAATAATCAGTTAAAAATAGCACAACAACAACTCTATGATGATCACCAAAAATTAATTAAACTACAAAAAATAGAACGAGAAAAACTTTACGAAACTCAAGGTCAGTTAGAGACTTATCAAGAACGGGAAAAAACTATTGAATTCAAAGACTTTTCAACTAAAGGTTCAGCTATTATATACCTTCAATCAGATGGAAATTATATATGGATATTTCACAGAGATGGTAAAGTACATTGTAGAGAAACCCTTAAAGATGCAGAACAAAAGTTACCTATTGGATTTTGTAAAATCTTTCGGACACATATTATTAATATCGAGCAAGTCCGATTTTTTGATAAGAAGAAGCGAGAAATTACAATGTCTAATGGACAAAAAGTTAAAGTAGCAGAAAGTCGATATAAGCAGTTTTTAACGATGTTAGAGACTTTTTAAGAGGATTTCATCACAAAAAATAGGGGATTTCGTCACATCCCTAAGCTTTTAATGCGTTTTAGAGCATTTTTGATGCAAATTTACGGCACAATATAACTTATTAGTTTTTATTAAACGATACTTAAATAAGAGACATTATGCCGAAAGAAAGATGTAATTATTGTAATACTTATGCAACTAACTTGTTGATGGTTCGAGGGTCAATTGCTAAATATCAATGTAATAAATGTAATCAACAGTTTTGTCATCAATGTAGAAAAGGAAGTCATTCATGCCCGAAATGTAGTAGCTCAAATACAAGGCGAATTGGCTATATTAGTGGTTAATGGATATGTTAATTCATAGTTATTTTTTGTCGGTTAATTAGGCAGTTTTTATGATGTTTTTGCTCTATAAAATCAACTACTCTTTTCTTTTTTAGAGATAACATTAATTATAAGGTAATATTGCGAATATTCTATCGGATGGTTTTGAAATTCAAATTAAAACCGTCGAATAGAGTACACTATAGTTCAATGACATAATTTATTTATTCAGAAATCAACAATTCAATTTAAAAAATAAGAAATCATGCTAAAAAAAATAATTGCTTGTGTATGTACTTTACACATTGTGGGATTACTGTATGCCCAACAGACAACTATTATGATTCAAAACGGTACAACATTAGGAAATTATCAAAACTTTGATGATGCAGTAATGAATGCATCTTCTGGTGATACATTATTGTTATCAGGAGGTGTTTTTTCACACTCTAGTACTAATGCTATTGATAAAGAATTACATATTATAGGAGTAGGATACCATCCTGATTCCACGCTTCACACTGCTTCTTCCTCTATTTTAAATCTTTATTTAATAACAGGATCAGATAACTCTTCGATAGAGGGACTAAATCTTACTAATTTATACTTTGGTACTACAAGTACGAATGACGTAGTTGAAAATGTAACAGTTCGACGGTGTTATATTCGTTATACAAGATTAGCTACAGATATTAGCTCAGGGGTTAAGAATGTTCTTTTTGAGGAAAATATTTTTTGGAGACAGACGAATAGTTTTGGATTATATGCTTTT
>CAYLSF010001676.1:0-1719 GCA_964385675.1 uncultured Saprospiraceae bacterium | reverse complement strand
GTTAAATTGCTTTTTTGATAAAGGGAAATTCTTTTATATTGAATATAATATTCGATTATTTGTCTATCTGTTATTTTCAAAATTTGATGTTATATGTTCCATTGATTTAGATACAATTTTAGCTGGATTTTATGCTTCCAAACTTAAAGGTAAAGTCTGTGTATATGACGCTCATGAATATTTTACTGAAGTTCCGGAAGTAGTCAAACGGCCTAAGATTCAAAAAATATGGCAAAAAGTAGCTCAATTGACTATCCCTAATTTGAAATATTGTTATACGGTTTGTGAGAGTCTTGCAGAAATTTTTGAAGTACAATATGGTACATCGTTTCAAGTTATCCGTAATGTTCCTTTTAAAATCAAGGGCAAATTGAATACAGAAATCATTAACGGAGTAAAAGATAAGTATAAACTAATTAGAACTGATAAAAAAATCCTGTTGTACCAAGGTGCATTAAATGATGGTAGAGGAATAGAAGAATTAATTACAGCAATGCAAAGCATTGATAATGCAGAATTGTGGTTAGCTGGCGAAGGAGATTTATCACAAGAGCTAAGAGATTTAGCCAAACAACTAAATGTAATAGATAAGGTACGTTTTTTAGGATTTGTATTACCCGCTGATTTAAAAGCGATTACACAATTATCGGATATTGGATTGAATTTATTAAAAAATAAAGGACTCAATTATTATTACTCCCTAGCCAATAAATGCTTTGATTATGTACAAGCAGAAAAACCCGCTTTACACATGGATTTTCCTGAATACCAAAAGGTTAATCAACAATTTAAAATTGGAATTCTTTTACCTGATTTAGCAATTTCAACTATTCAAAAAGCGATAAATCAACTTACTCAAAATACTGATTTATATCAAGAAGTTACCCAAAACTGCAAAAAAGCCAAAACTGTATGGATATGGGAAGAAGAATCTAAAAAGTTGATTGATTTTTACGCTCAGATAGAGGCTAATCTTTAGGGAAGCGGAAAATACTAACCTATCCAGATTGTGTAGCTTAATTATTTCCGCTTCCCTTAACACGGGATTTAGTACAAAAATTACAATTTCTACTCTTTAATCCATGTATTTATCATTCATTTATAGTTAGAAGAATCATCAATAATGACAAAAGAAAATGAAAGTCTGCCGAACCTAAATGGTGTAATGCTGAACGCTTATCCTGATAGTATTGGAAAAAATTTAAAGGACACCATTCAAATGCTACAATCCTCAGCTTTCAAAGATACTTTCTCACTCTTTTATATTTTGCCCACCTTTTTTAATAGTGATTTGGATAGAGGATTTTCGATTATTGACTATAATATCAACGAGGACTTGGTTTCGATAAAAGATATAGCTGCACTCGAAAAATTGGGTATCCTACTCAAGTTTGATATTGTATTAAATCACCTCTCTGTGGCTTCGCCTCAATTTAAAGATTTGATTAAAAATGGCAAAAATTCTAAATATATAGACTTTTTTATTGATTGGAATAAATTCTGGGAAGGGAATGGAACACTAAATCATGAAAATATCATCATGCCCCAAAAAGAATATTTAGATAAGCTATTTATGCGAAAATCTGGTTTGCCTATTTTAAAAGTGGCTTTTCCAGATGGTACAGAACGTCCTTATTGGAATACATTTTATCAAAAAATAAGTTATCCTAAAATTACACTTAATGATTTAAGTTCTATTGATAATTTAAAAGAAGAAGA
>CAYLSF010001675.1:0-1719 GCA_964385675.1 uncultured Saprospiraceae bacterium | reverse complement strand
ATGAACTAGTGAATTGAAATATCATATACTATGACTTCAATTAGTATATGATATATTATTATTGCTGGGCATAATAGCAAGAAAAACCTCTCTATTGCCTCTTAATAAACACTATTTAATTAGGTATCACTTTTGAATGACCTAATAATGATTTGAGAATGTGAAATTTTAAGAACTTTTATTTTAAAAATACTTCAAATTACTTCCATAAGTAATTTATAATCAGTTAATTATAAAACGTATTAAACTGTAAATATACAAGAGTTGTTACACATAAACAGTAGTTTTTTATTAAAATAGCGAAAATTCGCTAAGTGTCTTTTTGACCATTTATGAGTAAAATCAATGCTATTTTGAATAAAAATAATGGAATATTGACAGAACGAAAGGGGTACAAATTTCGATGGCTATTAGTATAATTTAATTTAGTCGTTAAAGTCTTTCGTAGTCATTTAATTCTAACTTTGCTCAACTATTTTATACAACTATCATAACTATCAACCATAAATTATACTAAAAATGCTAGACACAATATTCAAACCATATCTATTAGGTGCTAGAAGTTATAAGGGCGGTAAAACGGCTGATGAAGTTACGACTAAAGCCAGTAAGATTTATAAATTATCTTCTAACGAAAACCCTTTGGGAACATCGCCAAAAGCCATAAAAGCCATACAGGATAATCTTCAAAACTTACATATTTATCCAGATAGAACAGGAAATCGACTTCAAGAGGCTTTATCGGACTTTTATAATCAAGAACTATCAGATGAGCATTTTGTGCCTACCAATAGTGGCTCGGAAATCATAGAATTTATAGCACGATGTTTTTTAAAAGAAGGTAATGAATGTATTGTTTCCAATCCTTCATTCATGCCATATACCATGTTTTCAACATGGAACGGAGCATCTATTATTGATATCCCTTTAAAACAACCAGATTATTCATTGGATGTAGAGGGGATATTAAATGCAGTCAATAAAAACACGCGCTTAGTATTTGTGACTTCACCGAATAATCCGACAGGTACTTACATTCCAAAAGTTACATTAGAAAAACTAATCCATAATCTACCGCAACATGTAGTCCTTGTAATGGATGAAGTCTATTATCACTTTGCAGATGCTTCAGATTATACCACTGCTTTACCATACATTAAAGCTGGTAAAAACATTATAGCCGTCAATAGTTTTTCAAAAACTTTCGGGTTAGCCGCATTGAGAATGGGATATGCTTATTCTACTCCTCAAATTGCTAATTATTTAAGACGATTATATCGCCCTTTTTTAATTAATAAACTGGGGTTATTTGGAGCGATTGCAGCTTTAGAAGATAAAGATTTTGTAAATCAAACTGTAGAATTAGTACAACAAGAAAGAAAAAGGCTGTATCCATTATTAGATGAATTGAGTATTGTGTATTGGAAAACGCAGGCTAATTTTATTTTATTTAAGTCGCCTATTGATGCTTCAAAACTAGTGGATCAACTTTTAATGGAAGTAGGTGTGATGGTTAGACCTGTACCAAATTTTGGTGCAAAAAATTGTGTTCGAGTGAGTATTGGAACACGAGAAGCTAACGATACATTCATAAATGGGCTGAAATTTATCTTAAATCGCTAATGAACAATCAATTAGTGAAACAATTTTGATATTTTTGAGTACTAAAATTTTGTAATATTTAAAAAATAAGGATATTTGTAAAGGCTTTGAAGAAAG
>CAYLSF010001674.1:0-1721 GCA_964385675.1 uncultured Saprospiraceae bacterium | reverse complement strand
GTATTAAGTAAGGAGTTAAAAAATCACTAGTAAATACAATATCATGATAGATAGGCAAAATTTGCTTCGCCCCTTCGCTAAGCGTAAGTTTTTTATCTAATAAACAGTATTGCCAAAAACCAAAGTTCTGCTCATCTTCTTTACTTTCAATCCTTTTATCTCGTGAATAAATTGTTTCCATATCTGATAGAGTTCGAAAATAGGGTATTAGTTACCTTAAGACCATTCATGAAATATCTAAAAGGAGTAAGTAAATCCCTCATTGAAAAGTGCGATTTGATAGGGTCATGAGTTTACAAGGAATTACCTACTAACATTGATGATTCCCCTATAAAATTACTAAACCCTTTCGATTTTCTTTGTATTATCACGTCCATAAATAACAATGAACAATACAGTAAGAGTAATCATTATAGATGATCATGAAATGGTTTTGCAAGGCTTAGAAGCCTTATTAAGCGCCCAGATAGGCATCCATGTAATTGGGACATTTACCAATGGTATTGACGCCATTAATAACTACCAAAACTTAGAACCAGACATTGTTCTTTCGGACATTAATATGCCCATCATAAATGGTTTTGAGACAGCTGAGCGGTTGTATAAGTTAGATGATAAAGTACGTATAATTCTTATCTCCATGGAGAAGAAGAGTGCATATTTAGGAAAAGCCAAGGATGAAGGCATCTCTGGGTATATTTCCAAAACTGCCCCCATCGAGTCTGTTGTTGAGGTAATACAAAAAGTCTATGCTGGGGAAAAGTGTTTTGAACCACTTGTGTAAAAACGCTCATTATTTAACTGTTGGTTCATACCGGCTCCGTGAGGATTATGAAGGTATGAATCATTACTGAATGACCAATACCAATTTCCTGCACCAAACTGTGGCTTAAGCATAGACTCGCTTTTCAGATCATCATTATTCATAGAAAGTCGCTGAATCAATGACTTAAAGGTATTTCCAAATATCACATCTATGTTACTTGCGCTGTCCTTTTCAACATGGATACCATAGTTTGTACCTACCTGTTCGCTAAAGCGTTTTACGTCTTCTCTAGATATTTCTTCATTAGCACTTGGTGTCAGTATGTAATTTGGAATCATATTATCTTGAAGTTCCTTGAGTGAAAAGTTGCTTTTACTATAGATCCCTTCAAACAGAACACATAGTTTTTCAATATCAATTTTTTCACAAATCTCCAACAATTCGTCCCTTGATTCATGTTTGGTAAATGTCGGATGAAGCAACGGAGACACTAATAACTTTCGAGCATGAGAATTGAAGGTGTTATTGCTGATATACTTGAAAGTTGCCAATCGCACACCAAGGAGACCTTTGTCCATTTCCCGGTTATGAGCGCCAATTAGTACCTGTCCTAAAAACCAGTCGGGTCTCATTAGTCCAAGCTTAAAAATAATTGCCGCTCCAATACCGTCGCCAATAAAAATGGCTTGGGTAATGTTTATTTGCTTAAGAGTTTCTGCAACCTGTTCGCAAATGTTATCTAATATGGTCTCACTAGTATGATACTCACACTGTGTAGGATCAATAAAAACACAACGAAAAGTACCTATTTCTTTTAGTTGCCGCTCGTAAGTATCCGAGCAGGTAAATAAGCCACGGACAACGACAAATGTCATTGCATGCCTCTCGTGACATACCTTGGTAAAATCATTAATTTGTTTCATAGAGTTGTTCATAGATCTGTACTTGAGATATA
>CAYLSF010001673.1:0-1722 GCA_964385675.1 uncultured Saprospiraceae bacterium | reverse complement strand
AAGATTAACTTACCAGGTGGATATACAGTATAACTTTTAACATCTTCTTTAATACTATAAACTGTAGCTAAATTATAATAAATAAGTGTCAACTGAGAAGAGTCATACCTTGTATGTACTTTATTTTTAAGTATAATATCTAATGCTTTTTGAATATACTGGATACTTTGTTCATAATTTTTAGTCTCATTATATAGGACACCAAATAAATTATAGGTTACATCTAAAATATGTGAAGATAATTGATGCTTTTTTAATAAAACCTCGATTTTTATTAATTCAGCTTCCATGTTATTATAATCTTCCGAATAGTAATAGCTTGAAGCTAGGATTAATATAGTCCAAGCTTTGTCACTCCATGCCTTTTGATGAGTAAAAGCAAGCTCTGCCCTTTTTAAAAAAAATACGGCACTATCTAATTGCTCTAGTTCTATCAAGTAACTTCCTTTTTTTTGATAAGCTCTTCCTGCTTCAAAATGTAGAGAATCTAAATACTTTTCACTCCACCAAACTGCTTGATTATTGTATTTTAGTTTTAAGTCATAGTTAAATTGCTCACTATTAACACTAGCTTCATTTAGACAATAGACAAGGCTATCCCACTGAAGTGTTTCTTCATAAATTGTTTTAGCTAAAAGCAGCATTCTAGTAGCCCTCTCATATTGTTTATTTTTTGTTAAACGTTCTGCTTTTTTTAATAAGGAAAAGGGGGCTGAGGTAGAAGGATGTGAAATCATTTGAAATGCTGAAACAATAATAGTAATTGAAAGAAGAAGTATAATGAAAGATTGTTGTAAAGTAATTGAGTTCATACTTGATATTTAATATCAAAGATATGAAAGGATTTTAATTTTAAGCTTTCATTTTCTGAGTGTTAAAAATATATAGTCTAAAATCTTTGAACGATGTTATGTGCTGTTTACATAAAAATGGTGATTATTTAATTATACACAATCAAAAATCCACAATACTTGGTTTAGTATTTTAAAAATACTAAACCAAGCATTGTGGATCAAAAGTTTACATTTTAATTACTCTAATTTATGGCATAGTATATATTTAGTTTTGTCTTACTTAACAGTATATATTATTAGTGCCAATAAACTAATATTAAAAAAATAATTAATTATCTGGTACTTCAAATAATTCGTGATCCGCTGTTATATTTTTAAAAACCTGTGCCTCATTATCATCTTTATAATGAATATAAATACTCACAATTGAGTCATTTTCTTGTTCTAAAGTATCATAAAAGTTTTTAATAAATTCATAGGCATTACTATTGTTATCACCTTTTTTATCATATTTCAGTACAAAGCCGTGTCCATTTTCAGTAGGAGTAATAGATTGCTCTGGAGCAAGATAAGGATAGATGTCATTTTCAGTATCTACAGAAAAATTAGCGCCATCCATAATAACAAACATACCATGTAGGGTGTTTTTATAGTCAGCAAAAGCTTGATCTCCAGTAAAAAAAAAGATATTATAACCCAGCGTAATAGGATCACCTTTTACTCTTTTCCTTATTTTTATAGCTGTAACATTAGGTCTATCATTACCATCTTTAAGCATTGTTGTCTTTTCCTTAGTCATAAATTATAGTTTTTTATACGATTAAAAAATAAATGGTTATAAACTAGGTTTACAATTTTGAATGAATATCTCAATGGTGGTTAATAATAATTATTATTACCGAATACATTATATAAACCTGTTTATAAC
>CAYLSF010001672.1:0-1722 GCA_964385675.1 uncultured Saprospiraceae bacterium | reverse complement strand
CGAAAAACTGTAAAAAAGTAACAGGGCAAAATTGAAAATTATATACTACAACTTTATAAATCCCGATAGCTGCCCGTAATTCTGATAGTTTTGTAATCACAAAACAAATTTTTTGAATTTCAACTTCATTTGATTATTGAGAATTGAATCTTTCTTGATTCCCATTAGCTATTAGGGTGACAAAGGTCAAAAGTCAATTGTAAAAAATATTAAGAAGGGTTAATCAAAGATTAATACCACCATATAGATTCTACAATCTTAACAATTCTATTATATTTGCAACGATTTAGCAGAGCGGTGTATGGTAAAAGTGTATTATAGGACTCAAAAATTCCTTAAACCTTATACCCTATACCTTAAACCTAATAATAAACTCATGGCTAAGAAAAAAGGTAAAAAGAAGATAGTTGTTCGTAAAAATGAGAATGCAAAGTCTAAGGAAACCTCTACAAAGGTGGTAAAGACAACACGTACAGTTCCTAAGACGACGCGAAATATACCTAAGACAACTTCTAGGGTGAATAAATCTTCAAGAGGAAGAAGGGGCGGAGCTAAAGCTACAGCTTCAGTGGAAGATATTTTATTCAATAAGAATAATTATACATGGATGATTGGTGGATTAGTGGTCATTTTCATCGGCTTCTTATTGATGGCAGGTGGCGGAATGGAAGATCCTGCGGTTTGGGACGATAGTGAGATTTATGGGTTTAGAAGAACGGTATTAGCACCCTTTTTAGTGATTGCAGGATTGGTGATTCAGATATTTGCAATTTTTAGAAAGTAATTTGGTGATTAGTGACTAGTGCATTGGTGATTGGTTTTTTATCCATTTATCAAGATTGGTTGCTTTATGAAGTCAAAACATGGAGATTTTAAAAGCCATAATATTGGGTATTGTTCAGGGACTAGCGGAGTTTTTGCCTGTTAGTAGTAGTGGGCATATTGAATTGGGGCAAGCATTGTTAGATTATAAGTTGAGTCCTGAAGATGAATTACTATTTTCAATAGTGGTGCATTGTGCTACAGTATTAAGTACTATTGTAGTTTTTAGAGAAGAGATTTGGGACTTATTAAAAGGGATTTTCAAATTTCAATGGAATGAGGAGTTGGAGTATGCAACAAAAATTGTATTATCTATGATTCCTGTTGCGGTTGTTGGACTTTTGTTTAAAGATGAAATAGAAGCTTTATTTACAGGAAATATTGTTTTTGTAGGGTGTATGTTATTAGTAACGGCTGTACTGTTATTCTTTACAAAATATGCTAAAGAAAAGGAAACAGCTTCTGGCGGAAAAGAAGTGAATTATACAGATGCAATATTGATTGGATTAGCACAGGCTTTTGCCGTATTACCTGGTATTTCTCGTTCGGGTAGTACAATTGCAGTTGGACTATTACTGGGGGTTGATAAATCTAAAATTGCTAAATTTTCATTTTTGATGGTTTTGGCACCAATTTTAGGAATTACAATTTTAGATTTAAAAGATTTAAGTTCTGTATCCAATGTGGATCAGTTAGCTGTAGCATTTGTAGCCGCATTTATTTCGGGTTGGGCAGCTTGTACATGGATGTTGAATATAGTTAAGCAAGCAAAACTGACTTATTTTGCCATTTATTGTGCGATTGTTGGAACAATTGCTATTCTAACGGGTGTATTATAGCAACTGGTTTTCTGACTTGTAATCCTAATTTTTTAGGTTAATTTTGAATTAAATCAAGTAT
>CAYLSF010001671.1:0-1725 GCA_964385675.1 uncultured Saprospiraceae bacterium | reverse complement strand
ATATTCACGAAATCAAGCCCATAATTATACCATTTTTTGCTTAAAAAGCCTTTTATAGAGGCTTTGAGAAAGCCTTTAGTCGTATTCAAAAAGTAACTTAATACCTTCTTCTCAAATTATAAAACGGTTGTTTTTACGATTTTTTAAAATTTCCATATTAAATTTGGATTCGACTAAATTTTTAAAATTATGAGACACTATTTGATAATTTGCCTATGTATAAGTTTATTAAGTATTCCTTCTTATGGTCAATCCGATGAAGATGCCTTTGAGATTAAGGAAATGATGAATATGGCGTTGACAAAAGGAAAAGGTTATGATTGGCTGACCTACATAACTACAAAAATAGGTGGACGATTAAGTGGAACACCACAAGCCGCTGCTGCTGTGGAATATACCCGTCAGATGCTAAATACTATGGGGCTTGATACAGTTTGGTTACAACCTTGTATGGTACCACATTGGGTGAGGGGAGAGAAAGAGGTATGCAGAGTCGTTAATTCAAAATCAATGGGGTCATTTGATTTAAATGTTTTGGCTTTGGGAAATACAGAAGGAACGGGCGTAAATGGTGTAACGGCAGAAGTGATAGAGGTAAAAAGTTTAGAGGAAGTAGAAAAATTGGGTAGAGCGAATATTGAAGGGAAGATTGTATTCTATAATCGACCAATGGATGCCACTCAAATCAATACATTTGCTGCCTACTCAGGTGCCGTTGACCAAAGAGTCTATGGTGCTGCCATTGCGTCTAACTTTGGTGCCGTAGCCGCTATTGTACGTTCTATGACGCTGAAGCAAGATGATGTACCGCATACAGGAGTATCGAGTTATGGTCGTTTAGAGAAAGGAGCAAAGCCAATTGCATCTGTAGCTGTCAGTACAAATGATGCGGACAAATTAAGTCAACTCTTGAAGCAAGATGAAAGTGTACGAGTGTATTTGCGGACAACCTCTTATATGAGTACGCCTAAATTATCGCATAATGTAATCGGTGAGATTAGAGGGAGTGAATTTCCAGATGAAATTATTTTGGTGGGTGGACACTTGGATTCCTGGGATATTGGAACAGGGGCACACGATGATGGTGCCGGTTGTGTGCAATCTATGGATGTGTTGTATTTGATGAAACAAATGAACTACAAACCCAAACGAACAATCCGTTGTGTATTATTTATGAATGAGGAAAATGGTCAAGAAGGTTCTGTGGCGTATGCTAACGAATCTAATAAGAAAGGCGAATTTCATTTAGCGGCAATGGAATCCGATAGGGGAGGGTTTACCCCTAGAGGCTTTACAGCAGATGCAGATGCCGCTGTATTTGTAGAGAAATTTAAAAAATTAGTAAAATGGTCAACCTTATTCCGACCGTATGGAATGGATTTTAGCAAAGGCGGTTCGGGAGCAGATGTCTCTCGACTTAAAAGTCAAAAAGGTTTACTATTAGGTTTTTTACCTGACTCGCAGCGTTATTTTGACCATCATCACGCTCCAAATGATACAATAGATACAGTGAACAAAAGAGAACTACAGTTTGGTGCAGGTGCGATGTTGAGTTTGGTGTATTTGTTGGATCAGTATGGATTGTAATTTGAAAAGCCACTAATGCACGAGTTGTATTCGTGCATTAGTGGCTTAATCCTTTAAATTGGCGTTAGTAATTAGTGGCTAGCTGCCTAGTAATCAGTTGCTTAAAACAGTTATTCTTTGCAAAAGCCTAAATTTTAT
>CAYLSF010001670.1:0-1725 GCA_964385675.1 uncultured Saprospiraceae bacterium | reverse complement strand
TTCGAACTCTACGGAATTGGTGCTCCTCCCGGAAATGCCTTTTTATCCGTGGATTGCTAATCAAAGGAAAGTCACTCCAGAACTCAAACAGAAAGCAGTCAAACGCCATGAAGCATGGCTACAACGAGTTGAAGACTTAGAAGTCCCTATGGTAGCCTACTCCAAACCCATAATAGAAGGTGATAAATTTTATAATACAGCTTTTGTGTGGACAAAAGAAAATGGACATCAAAAAGTACACACTAAATACTTTTTTCCTGAAGAGGAAGGGTTTTATGAAGAAACTTGGTTTGATAAAGAAGCTGAACATTTTGAACTCATAGAAATCAATGGAATCAAAATTGGATTTCTATTATGTACAGAAATTTGGTTTACGCAATATGCTAGAAAATATGGATTAGCAGGTATAGATTTATTACTTTGTCCAAGAGCAACAGGAAAAAGTTCCATTGCTCAATGGATACGCTGTGGACAAACACTATCTGTTATCAGTGGTGCCTATTGTTTAAGTTCAAATCGTACCGGTATAGGAGATGATAATTTTATTTGGGGTGGTGCGGGATGGATTAGTCAGCCGATGGATGGTCAATTATTAGGTACAACCAATAGCGAAATGCCTTTTATTACCTTAGAAATTGATTTAGAAAGATCTAAAACTGCTAAAGTCAATTATCCACTTTATGTGAAGGAAGGTTGAGACATAATGTTACAAATTCTTTTTTAGACGTCCAGATAAACCTGTCTGCCTGCCTTTGCTGGCAGACAGGCGATAGACTAAATCATATTTTTCACCTATAAATCATTCCCTCCTCATTCAAGGTCCAATGATACCGCTGAGCTGCTCCGAAGGTATAAAACTTCATTTTCTGTCCATGCACAATTTCTTGAAAGGCTTGATACATTTGATGTGCTGCTGTTTCGGGTTTCATGCGTCCTACACCTGTACACATTCCCGGAAAAGCTACCGTTTCAATATTGGGATGCCGAATTGCTGCAATTAAAGCCGCTTTAGTCGCTAAGTACGCATTAACAGAAGTGGCAATATTAAAACTCATGGGTACACGCATGGTCGGTGTAGCTATTACATAAGGAATATAAGGATCATCGGTCGGTATGGTTAAAGAACGACCTATTAATAACTCACCTTCGGGTAAGTTTTGGATTTCGGTTTGTAGTCTGGTTTGCACATACCATCCTAAACGTAGTGAAATCGCTAAGTCCACCCCACCATCCATAAATCCAAAAGAATTAGCAGGGCTTACAATGGCATCGGATACTACTGTAGTTAAGTCGCCTTCATAAATCGTTACCTTTTCTTCTGCTTTAAATACCGCTTTCCATGCTTGAACCATGGCTGGATTTTTATCTATAAATTCGTATTGCATGATAGACGATTTTAGCCACAGGTTTAAAGGATTTATCTTAATAATCTATGGCTAAGTAATAAAAATTGATTTAACGCTGTCTATTACAATACTATTTCAAAAATAGTTCTGCGGATGTTCTATATTCAACTTTATTGATTTGTAATAGCCGTTTTTAAGGAATAATCATTTTTAGAAAAAAAGAGATAGAGGGGTTATCTAAAACTTATTCGTGTTGTTATGAGCAACAATTCCTTATTTGAATAATTGATTCTGAAAAATCATAAACCTGTCTGCCGACAGCTTACGTTTATACACAAGTCATGACATGGTAAAATAATACTAGAATGACTACGGAGTA
>CAYLSF010001669.1:0-1733 GCA_964385675.1 uncultured Saprospiraceae bacterium | reverse complement strand
TAGTAAGTTTTTTTGTCCTGTAGATGAGATACTTTTTAGCATACTTGTGGCAGGACAATTTTTAGAAAATTAAATTTAAACGTTATAAAATTTGATAATAATTAGAGGCGGTTTTAGACTGTGGTATTATGATAATTACATATTTTCATTTTGATTTTTCAAGTTGACTAACTTCATAATGTTGATAAAATATGTAGTCTTTTTGACCGCTACTGTGTGTAATGTGTTTTAGCTAAAATGATTACGATGACAAATTTGGGGTAAAAAAGCACGCAAAACGTTCTAAAATATCTATTTGGACATCCGAATCAATGTTTTGGACAATAAAAAATCATAAAATACTAATAATCAATATTTTATGATTTTGTTTATTTTTAAATAATTAGTTTCAGCCCGTAAGTTTGGATGTCCGAACTTATAGTTTTGGAGGGTTAGACAGTTGGATACAAGGATTTTGGAGTATTTTTAGATAAAAAAACCTCTAACACTTTAAAAGTATTAGAGGCTGCTATTAGCTTATTTCAATTTCTTCGTTGAAGTGATAAATGCTCCTTTATTTGACTTTTACAAATTGTTTAGCAATCACTGAACCATCTGTTTTTTGAAGTCGAAACATATACACACCTTTAGATAAATCATCTAATTCAATTTGGAATATAGAATTAGTAATTTGAAATGTTCTCAACGGTTGTCCAATAGCATTATAAATCGTTGCTTGACCTTGACCATTCTCTATCGTTATCTGATTATCAACAGGATTTGGATAGAGGCGAAGTCCGACTGCTTTGCTTCCGAGTTCCAAAGTCCGATTTTCGATAAATATTGTATTTGAATATTCAAATTGTCCATCAAAATCTATCTGTTTCAATCGGTAATAATTGATATTTTCATACGGGTATTTATCCAAATATTCATAATCCGAAACATCCAACATCGTACCATTTCCATTTACAAAATCAAGCGTTTCCCATGTTTCACCATTTTCGCTTCTTTCGAGATAAAAACCATCGTTGTTTTCTTCGGAAGCGGTTTGCCAAGTCAATAAATTACCATTTTCAGTAGCTTCGCCTTTGAAGTAAAGCAACTCGACAGGAAGCGGTGCCGTTGTGGTAAACGTCGCTAATTCTGACCAACCCGAAGTCGAGCCACCACAATTTGTTCTTATCCATACTTTGTAAGCCGTTGAGGGATTTCCGTCTGTCCAAGTGTATGGTTTTGAAGTGGTATTAGTAATCGTCGGAATACCCGTAGATGCTGTTCCATTAGGTTGAATTTCGATGTCCCAATTTGTACCAAAATTATTATAGGTTGACCAATCTATTGTTGCACCATTTGATAGTGCTGTGGGCGTGACTGCTGACACACGAGGGCAATCTGTAAAGTTTAGTTTGACATACTTTAATGAGCCTACTGTATTATCCACATTTTCAATTTTGAATAGCCAAGTACCGTTTGGATTTTCACCATTAAAATGATTCAAATCGCCCCCTGATTTATAGTTACCAATAAGCGATGGTACGCTAAGTGATGCGATATTCGTCTTCGCCCAATGTGTAAAATTTGTTACCTCATTCGGACAATTATTTGGATTACCAAGGTTATTAAAATTATTATGAATATTTACTGTCATCAAACTCACCTGCGTACCCGAAGGCGAGACAATCCAAATATTGAGGTCTTCTCCTCGAGCTTCTTGAATCACCGTTTCAATACCATCAATAAAAACATCTGTA
>CAYLSF010001668.1:0-1733 GCA_964385675.1 uncultured Saprospiraceae bacterium | reverse complement strand
GGGAATGTAATTTGAACGCTGTCTAGTGTTTTAAACTACTATTTTTCAGAATCAATTTCTCAATACTCAATGAATGATTTTGCAGCTTTAGATTGTCAAGGGTTCACTTTAGTGAACTTGCGAAGCCCTTTACAATTTAAACCAAAATCATTTGTTTTGTATTTGAGATTTTGATTTCTAAAGTTCTAAGTCGATTTGCATTCGCTCACCGAATTTAATACATAATTGCTGTACAGTCAAGCTCCAATTGGCTAAAGGTTGAGTCCACTTTTTAGACACCTTTTCAACGGTCAAATAAATCAACTTTAAAAGTGCCATATCAGAGGTAAATGCCCCTTTAGTTTTGGTCACTTTTCTCACCTGGCGATGAAAGCCCTCTACTGCATTTGTGGTATAAATTAGCTTCCTAATTTGAGGTTGATAGGCAAAATAGGTCGATAATTTTTCCCAATTGTTTTGCCAAGACTGGATGACAATTGGATACTTTTTACCCCACTTTTCTTCTAAAGCAAGTAGCTCGTCTTCAGCGACTTCTTTGCTAACTGCTTGATAGACTTTTTTCAAATCTTTCATAAAAGTTTTCTGGTCTTTCGATGCCACATATTTGATTGAGTTACGAACCTGATGTACAATACAAGTCTGAACTTCTGTTTCAGGAAAAGTGGATTGAATAGCTTCTGAAAAACCTTTTAGGTTGTCTGCCGCAGTGGAACTGTACAAGCAATTAAAATATCTTCTACTCCTCGATTTTTTAAATCAGTAAGAATCTGCAACCAAAACTTAGCACCTTCGATTTCTCCAACATACATACCAATCAAATCTTTTCTACCTGAAGTATTGATTGCCAGAACATTATAAACACAACGGGTTTTTACCTGACCCTCTTCACGGACTTTATAGTACATGGCATCTAACCAAACAATTGGGTAAACGGATTCCAACGTTCTGGACTGCCATGCTTTTACCTGTGGAATCACCCGATCAGTGATCTCGCTAAGCACACTGGCTGATATCTCCATGTTATACATTTCCTTGATATGGGAAGAAATGTCCCGTAAACTCATTCCATTACCATAAAGACCAATAATTTGAGGAGCTAAGTTTTCAGCAAGCACCAATTGACGTTTCTTAACCAGCTGAGGCTCAAAACTACTGTGACGATCCTGAGGAGTTATAATCTCCAAATCACCTGAACTACTTTTTACCTTTTTACTGCGTTTACCATTACGTTTATTACCTGTAGCTCGTTCAGAATCATCTAAATGAACATCCATTTCTGATTCTAAGGCACTATTGATAAACGATTCTAATAAAGGAGCAAATGCGCCATCCTTACCAAATAAAGGTTGACCATTTTTAAATTGCTCTAATACTTTGGCTTGTAAAGCCGATAATTCTTCTGGTGTCATCATAAAAAAACTGTCTAGGTTAAAAATATGAAAATTTTAACTTAGACAGCATTCAGTTTACAGTCTCATTTTTAAAGTATAAAAACAACAAAAGAGACTTCCCCACAACCTTCTTTCAACAACTTCAACCAACCCGCTCACTCACTTGGAAGTCTCTTTTTTCTCCCGCACATGTCCTTCACACATATATTCTTTCTTCACATTAGCTTTCATATCAACAACATATGAACTAAAGATTAAATTCCCGTGAACAAAAAATAATTGTATCTTTTTTAAAAGTTCTCATTATGCTGTTAAAAGGTTTAGAAAAACCGATCGGATATT
>CAYLSF010001667.1:0-1735 GCA_964385675.1 uncultured Saprospiraceae bacterium | reverse complement strand
TATTTAGGCTGTGAAGTATCTGGCAATCCAGCAGCAGCAGCTTTTGATTGTGAAGCTTTTCTTAGCCCCAATAGCCAATTTACTGGCGATATTTGTACTTTTGAGTTTGATTGCAAATTTCCGCCTGGTTCACCATTCGCAGGTGAATTTGATATAAGTGAACATCCTACATTAGGAAATCCATATTGTGTGGGAGCTATTGAACCAGAAAAAAATACTGGTAAAGACTCATGCCCAATAGCAGGGAATCCAATTACAATTTCAATCGGAAACAAATTCCAAATAGAGGCAGACTACAATTCTGGTAATGAGAACGGTCTAGCATTTAATCGATATTATAATAGTGTTTCTGAACTTTACAGAAAAAGTTTTGGTGAAAAATGGACAGCAGATTATTTCCAATACATTCATATTTCTTCCGATGGAAATAGTTATGCAATTAGACGGCCGGATGGAAAACGTTTTCGTTTTCGAAACTCTGCGAGTCAAACAATTTTTCCAGTAGGAAAAGATGTTGTAGAAAAATTAACAAGAATTATAACTAATAATGAATTGACTGGTTGGAGTCTTCGTTTAAAGAATGACACTATTGAAGAATATTCAGTTGATGGAAAATTATTAAGTATTACAAATCGTAATGGTTTTAAACATACTTTGTCTTATAACTTAGCAATTGCTGAGAATGGTGATGATGACCCTGAAACTTTAGATAGAGTAACAGATCATTTTGGTAGAACGATATTCTTTGAATATAGTAATGGTAACGTTATTAGAATGATCGATCCGGCTGGGCTAATTTATACTTATGCATACGATACTAGTAATAATTTAGTCTCAGTAAAATATCCAGATGAAACGCTTGGCGATAATAATGATAATCCTAGTCGAAACTATCATTATGAAGATGTTAATTATCCCAATGCACTAACCGGCATAACTAACGAAAACGGTAATCGATATGCAACATGGATGTATGATATTGAAGGAAGAGCTATCTCTAGTGAATATGCAAACTCCAATGAAATATATATTTTAAAATATAATGCTGATGGGACAGTGGAAGTTAATGATGGTTTAGGCAATGTACAAACTTATCATTTTACTGCCATCAATGGAGTTGCATTGCCTATTCAGATTGATGGGGGGCCATGTAAATCTTGTGGTGAACAATATGCAGCATCAAGTTATGATGCGAATGGCTTCATTACTTCTCGTATTGATTTCAATGGTAATCACACGACATACATTAATAATAATCGTGGTTTAGAAACGAGCCGTACTGAGGCTGTCGGCACGACTGAAGAAAGAACGATTTTAACAGAATGGCATTCTACTTTTCGATTACCTATCAAGATAACCGAGCCCGGCAAAGAAACCATCTTCAATTATGATACGCAGGGACGCTTGTTGTCTCGTGAGGAGACTACAATATGACAATTAGTTTTTTTTGGGTGGTTAATTTAGAGAAATATTAGGTGCAATTGAATTTAGTAACTAGAATCCATTAAATAAATATTTCATTTATTTATGCGTACTTGAGTTTAAAAAAGGTAAATTTATGTTTTTTTCAAAAAATATATTAATAAAAAATGCAATTCAAAATACAAATTAAATTTGAAAGGAAATAATGAAGCGGTTTTAGATAAGTTCATTATTTATCTCAACAGCAAGTCTAGTAAAGTAGGGCTTGCTTTTTTGTTTGATTATTTTTTGTTTCAATTTAATTATTGGTATG
>CAYLSF010001666.1:0-1736 GCA_964385675.1 uncultured Saprospiraceae bacterium | reverse complement strand
TAGTCTCACCTTTTTGATTAATAGTCCCTTCTCTAGAATTTATGATTACTGTGGTAAACTCACCTGCTGGAAGTCGGATTTCATCAAAAATAAAATATGTAAGTATTTTTCCTGTTGTATCTGCCATAGCATACTTACCATCTTTTTTTAAACGAAGCCAATTTTGATTGATATTACCTGCTATAGCATCATACTTGGGTTCAATAAGCCATTCTCCTGTTTTTTTGAGTATTCCATAATATCCATTTATTTGAGCTACTGTTAGACCATTGATAAAAGTATTAAGTTTATCATATTGAAATTTGGATAACTGATTGGTGCTTTTATTAAAATATGCCCATTTATTATTTTGTTTCAATCTTATCATACCGTCAATACAACTAACTTTGGGATTAATAGGTGTAACAAGAAGTTGATTAGAATAATTACCAACTTTAGCTGTAACAGTAATTAAACTCTTTGAATCTGGTACATCATAAACAGGTTTTAAAACCCAAGCTCCATCTTTGTCAATATACCCTAATTTCCCATTTAACATCACAGCAGCTAGACCTTCTGAAAAGCTAGTAGCGTAATCGAAAGAAGGAGATATAATCCAATTACTATTTTCATCAATATAGCCCCATTTACCATTTCTTTGAAGATGTATCATTCCTTCTGAAAAATGTCCGAAACCATAGGTTTCTATGGGAATGTCAATATCTCCAATCGTAAAAGGTAAATTTTTAGTATTTCCTACAAAAAAAGGCTCAATTAACCAATCTCCATTCGTTTTAATATAGCCCCATTTACCATCTTTTTTAACACATGCTACATCATTATAAAATTCATAAGCTTTATCAAATTGGCAATCTATAATTAACTCATTATTTCTATTTACATAGCCCCACTTACCATCTTTTTGTACTTTAGCAAAACCATTTAAATATGGTTTTACTTCTTCAAATATTGGTTCAAGCAGCCAATTTCCATAAATATCCATTATCCCTTTTCCATCGAAATTATCTACCCAATAGTCTTTTCCTATGAGTTTTTCTATTTCTGATACCCTATGAAAAATTTTTAATTCTTCATTTATATTCTGTAAAATCAGCCAATGACCATCTTCATTTGAAAAAACAGGATAAACTATAGACTTAGCCTTTTTTTTATTTAAATCCCTACCAACTTGTGTAATCCTACAAGTTGGTAGGGCTAATAGAATACTTAATATTAATAGGTTTTTGATATGATTAATAGCCATAACTACTTTGCATTCTTCTTAATTGTTCAAAATTATAATCTGTTGTTGTATTTTTAGAAAGAGCATGATATTTATACCATTGTCTTTTAAAAGTTTCTGTACTTCTTCTCATTTCAGTAGCTTTAAGTTTTCCATTGGTATTCTTCTCTACTTTTAAGTTATAAAGTAATGCAGACTTATTATTAAATTCAAACCAATTATCAACTGTAGAATATTTATCAATTGAAGTTAATGCCTGAGGAACTTGGCTATAATATACTATGCCCTTATTCTTCTTAATAACATTAGAAACTAATACCTTAGCATCAAATCCTTCTTTTGTAAGTTTCCCTTTCTTTAATTTGGTTTCAATATTAGATAGTAGTTCTTCCTTATAATATACTTTCATATTATATTTTATTGCAGGTCCATATTCGCCTCCTGTAGCATCAAGATAATAAATAGAACGTTGTTCAGTTACATCTATGTAACCATCGACTGTTGCATAACGATA
>CAYLSF010001665.1:0-1739 GCA_964385675.1 uncultured Saprospiraceae bacterium | reverse complement strand
CTTATCATCAATGTATATCTAAAAATAAATATCCAAAAATCCCTTCTCCATAAATATCCAAAAAACCTTCGTTATTTATATATCTATATTGTATAGTCCGAGAGTACCATTGTACTCTTTAATTTATTTGTAAGGTTAAATTTACTAACTGTTTAGCTTAGGTGCAAAAAAATATACTAATCTGATAGGTTGCCAAAAAAATAAGGAAAGCGTACTTTCCAGAAAAAGTACGCTTTTAGTGTAATTTTATTTACGAATTCCTAATTTTTCAATGAGTGAACGATAACCATTGATGTCTTTCTTCGCAAGGTAAACTAATAACCTCTTACGCTTACCTACTAGACGTAATAAAGAACGACGGCAAGCGTGATCTTTATGATTATTTTTCAAATGATCAGACATCTCTTTGATTCTGAATGTAAACCATGCTACTTGACCTTCAACAGATCCTGTGTTGTTAGCACTACCACCATACTCTGCGAAAATTTCCGCTCTTTTTTCTTCGCTTGCGTAAACAGCCATTATTTAAATTTTAAAATGTTACCAATAATAATTACGAAAATCACTTCTTAGCAGCCACAAAAATATGGATTTTATATGGATATTGAAAGTTTTTATTAGAGATTAGCTCTGTTTAATTTTAAGTATTTGATTTTTAGTGAGTTATAATCTAAAAAAGGTTGGCAATATATTGCCAACCTTTTCTAATAACCGATAACTAATAACCAATAACCAATAACTATTTCTGAGACCACTCTTCAATAGATTTTGTATTCATACGAACATAATCATCGTTACCAGCTTTTTTAGCTAATTCTAAGGAAGTTTTAGCAGAAGCAACTGCTGCTTTGTAATCTCCTAAACCTGCTTCAATTAAAGCTTTACGACGAACTACCCAGAATTTTTCACCATTACCCATTTCCATAGATTTATTGATCCATTCTAGTGCCTTTTTCAAATCTTTTCCAGCAGTTAAGTAATAACTAGCAGCACTGTAGTAAGTACCAGCATCTGGCCCCGCTAATACTTTATCTATATTCTTAGTAACCGCAGCATCCGTATTTACATCTACTTTGAATTTTACACTTGTATTTTCCCAAGTCATTTCAATGTTTGCATCGTTATTAGTGATGTCAGTAACGGCTAATGTCATGGTTTCTACTGTATTTTCTAACTTTGTAGGCATTACGCTGAAACGGAAAGCATCTTCTTCTTCTTTGTAATTTTTACCTCCTGTACCCCAATGCTTTAGGTTTTTATGGATAATAACAACCCATTTCTCTTTGCCAGGAATCATATATAAAGCATAAGTACCTTTTTTCAACTCATTTCCTTCGATAGATACATCTTTACTGAAAGTCAATTTGGTAGAAGCATTTGCTCCACAACGCCACATTTTATCATATTGTAATAAACCACCAAAGATAGCACGACCTTTCATACTAGGACGGTTATACGTAATTTCAATATCCGTCAAACCTACGGTTTGTTTGATAGAAGAAGCAGGACTAGCTGCAGGTACTTTTAATTGTGCTGTAGCTGAAAAAGCGAACATAAGACAGCACAAAGTAGTAAGTAGTGTCAAATTTTTCATAAATACACTTGGTTTTTAATTTATTGAATAGTTCAATAATCTCCCTAAAATTGTTTTATCAAAAATAGTAATGAAATATTATAATTTAATGTTGTAACAAAGGTCGTAAAAGCATAAATATTTTTAAAAGTTATTTTTAAGGAAA
>CAYLSF010001664.1:0-1741 GCA_964385675.1 uncultured Saprospiraceae bacterium | reverse complement strand
CTTAACAATGTTAGGAATAAAAATTGGTTTAACTGAATTTTGTTGTGTGATTTTTAGAAAAATATACTTTTTTAAAAAATTAAATACACCATTTTAAGGCTGCATAGAGTAGTACATTTCTTAAACTTGAAACCTAGCTACCTAAAAATATAAAAGCCCGACCAAAATGGTCAGGCTTTCCGTATTGCACTATATAATCCAAATTAATAATGGTGTTCTAATAATCAATTCATTTATCTAACAGCTCTGCGTCTTACTCTTCTTTTTACACAACGTCTCTTTACCCTACGCTTTCTTACTACAGTAGGTCTTGGTTTAACCACAACAGCAGCAGGTCGAGGTTGTACAACGACAGGGCGTTGAACTTGCACAACAGCAGGTCGAGGTTTAGCAACAACTACAACTTGTTGAGCTGTTGCCGTTGTACTCAATAAAGAAGCGATACATAAAATACCAATTGATAATATCATTCGCAAGTGTTTCATAATTCTGTGTTTTAGTTTTTATCAAAAATGTTTTCGTTAGGTAAGACTATGGGGTTTATCAAAGGTTTAATTGGAGCGGAATTTTTTTTAATGAAGTTGTTCAATAAGTGTAAGTACAAGAATCAAGTGCAAACTCAGGAGTTAGGAAAAGATATTTTGCACCGGATTCTTCACTTGCACTTAATTCTTACATATCACAACCTATTCAATAACCGGTTTAATGGCTCTAAATTAGGCTGCAAAATAATAACGGTTCTTCTATTTCGCTGACGACCTTCTTTAGTGCTATTATCATCAATTGGAAAATATTGGCTTTTCCCAACAGGAGCAATTCGATAGGGTTGTACGCCATTTTTGATAAGCGTTTTGGCAATACTCAAGGCTCGTTGATTGGTAAAATGCCAGTTATCCTTCATTCCGCTCGGTGTTTTATCATCGGTGTGTACTTCTATTTGTATAGTTAAATCCGTATTTTCATTTAATAATCGTCCTATGTTTTGTAAAATTGGATTCGTATTAGAGGTTACATTTATACTATTATTTTTAAATAACATGGCTTCTGCAATCATTAAATACACCTCTCCATTTTTTTTATAAATATTCAAATCTTGTGGTTCGTAATTCGGTAACGCTCGTAAGGTACGTATTAAAATAGTATCGGCTATCACGTTTCTTGATCGCAATAATGTCTTAATATTATCCAATTCTCGCTTTTGTTTAGATAATTCCGTTTCTTTATTTCGGAGTAGTTCTGTTTGTTCCAATAGGTATCGATCTTGTCCTGTTATTACATTTTCTTGATCTACTAACTTTTTTTCTAACGTTTCAATTTTGTTCAGTAAGGTCGATTTAGAGTAATTTGAATATTCTTTTAAACTGGCTAACTCCTTAGACATGGCTCGGTTTTTCTGACCTAAGATTAAAGTATCAGCTTGTAAGTCGCCGATGGTTTGTTTGGCAGAACGCAAGTTTTGCTCTGCTGTGACCATGGTATATTCTACAGCTTTATATTTAGAAGATGAAACACAACTTATAAAATTCAATAAGATTATAAATATAGTTGGTTTGAAGACGTATTGTAGCATGACTAAGATATTTTATATTAATGTATTTACAAATATAATTAATGTGAGTGACAATCAACACCGATTATGAATTGTCAAAAATCGACTTTAATATAAATTGTAGAAAATACTACATTTATTTACATTTGTTGTAAATCCGTTATTAATTATTCGTTATTTATCTTAATGACT
>CAYLSF010001663.1:0-1741 GCA_964385675.1 uncultured Saprospiraceae bacterium | reverse complement strand
CACCATTAGAATCCGCTAATGGATTATCCCCAGGCACACCAAAGTTACCACCACCAGCAAGGTAAAGTCCTGTTGGATCAACGGTAATATTAGCAGTATTGACTAAGAAGGTAATATCAACTGAGTCAGGTGGCGGTGGTGGAGCTACATACATCATAACATCATCGCAATAATAGTCCTTATCTGCACCTGCAGTACCAAAGTCATAGAAAATGACGACTTTGTCATAGACTGCATTTAAGTCTAAGGCTGGCGTAGTAGCTATATGATTAGTGAAATCGAAGACCAAAGTTTCCCAAGCCCCAGCAACGGTAGTTGTATCTTCTGTTTCTACACTTACTGCCCCATTGGCAGTATTTTCTACTTTCAAACGTACAGGAATATTCGCATCAGGCGACCAAACTCTGACAGATAGTTTGGTATCGTTTGCTGTTAAAGGAATAGCATTTTGTAAACCATTGTCTCCTATTACAGTACCAGCCCAAGGTTGTGAACCATTTCCTTTAGTGCTTTTTAAAACTAGATTATTTGGATCGGTTGGATCAATTACAATCATAGAAGCATTACCCCCAAAGTCAATTATGGAATAATTAACAGTTGTGGTATCTTCAAAAGTTATTGGTAAATCAGGCATTGCTAGAGGAATCGGACATACTGTATCCGTCGCACAAGTCTCATAACAAGTCATCAAAGTAGTGTCAGAGTAAACTCCTGGCAACCAACGATCATTAAAATTATTTGGGTCGGCACAAGGTAAACCTGTTAGATTTTCTTTAGCTCCCCATCCGGAATTACCGTTGGTAAAGATATAGAAGCTAGCAAATCCTTTTGGCTTTCTTACGGTAATTTCATAGATGCCATCATTATTAGCATCAGCCATAGGATTATCACCAGGGTTACCAAAGTTACCACCACCCGCAAGGAAAAGTCCTGTTGGGTCAACTGTAATATTAGCGGTATTGACTAAGAAAGTGATATCAACCGAATCAATAGCAGGTTGAGCATTACAACTAAAACAACTCGCCCAGCAAACAGTAGATAAAGTTGTATCTCCGCTAGTAGTTACCACACGATTTGTATAGGGACCCGTAGTGATGGTGCATGAAGAACCAGGTGTCAAGTTTTCTTGTCCTGTCCATCCATCTATGGTGAACTTATATTCAGTAGCACCATTAGGTACATTAAAGGTGCCTTGCCAAATACCGTTACCCATATCGTTTAAGGCATTACAGCTACCACACCAGTTATTATATGTACCATTAACATTTACTGTGGTGAATGACCCACTATACTGAGACATATCCACAGAAAAGGTAACATTTTGAGCTAGCATAGCACTTGAAACCAAGATGCCAAAACAAAATAGCAAAATTCTTTTCATATAAAAATTGATTTAATTTGGTGAAATAAATGGTTTTGTATTCTTCTGAAGGAATAATAGATAGGACTGATACATACCACTTTAGTTTATACACAGTAAGGTAGAATTACTTTAAACATAATTCTAACAAATGACATATAAACGTTTTAAAATACTTATAAATGAAATTAATCATTTATAACACCTTGCTATCTAATTGAAAGTGGAAATGATAATCCAATATTACTCGCCCAAGTAAAGTAAAAGATTTCAATAAATTTGAGTTTACTGAAACTTCAGTCTGCTAAAATTAATTAAAATGGATATAATTTGTGAGTAAATTATTTATATATTTTTTTACAAATATTTATCATAGTGGAT
>CAYLSF010001662.1:0-1743 GCA_964385675.1 uncultured Saprospiraceae bacterium | reverse complement strand
ATAACTACATCTAAGCCTTTTAATTCAACACTATTTAGGTGTAAGGTTGTTCAAACACATAAATATTTGTCTTTTCACTACACATGTACATCAGCTTTTAGAACTAGTCTTTAAATTTGCACACAAAATTATTTGATAATATTTTATCTTACGCATCAAATTTGTAGATGAAAGATGTATCAATAAAGTTGCCTAAACCATTTGGCATGACAAAATTACAGATATAATCACAACAAGTCGAATAGTTGTAGGGTATTTACGAAAGATTTGTGGAAAATACGTACGAAAAAATACTAACATTCTATCGGTCAATAAGACACTTAGAGAAACAAATAAAGTAAACGTTTTAACGTTTAAGGGAAGAGTAATTTATTAAACTAGATTTTAACTACCTTGAAGCTTGTTATTTATTTATGTCTAGGGTTTTTGCTGGCTTTCCAGTCTGCTTCTTTTGCTCAAAAGAAGTCTAAAAAAAACACGTCAAATAAAAAGAATAAAAAGGAACTTAAAGCCAAGAAGTTTGAACCAACTTCTAAAAGCAGTGCAATTCAAGTTTCAGGTATTACATTCAAAAACATTAATGTAATCAACTACTATTACAACCCTGCAAAGCTTGCGCAGATCAAACGTTTTTTCCTGAACAAACAGTACGATTACGCATTTAATGGCCTTTATAAATACGTTTCTAACTTCGGAATTGACAACTTTGTGAAAGATTTGGACCTGGTTTGGCAACTGGCACGTCTTTCAGAATATTTAGACAAAAAGCAGCTGACGAAAGATTTGTACCGAATCATTATCAAACACCACAGAGGGAATTTACAAAAAGCCTTACACCATTACGATTCGTTAACCAAGTTCGAAAAACAGCTATATGTAGACACTGCCTATTATTATAAATTAGTAGAACGCCGAAAAGCCATTGATACCTTACGTCCGCCAGACGGCATCATGATTAATATGGGAGAAGACCTGAACTCTCAATACGACGATTATGGAATGACACTAGGAGGCGGTGACAGTGTAATTTATTTCACATCGAAACGGACTAAAAAAGATACTTCCCGTATTTCTCAGGATATTTATGGTTCCAAACCCAACGAAGATTTATACTATTCGATTATGGATGAAGACGAAGTTTGGGGAGAACCTCAATCTTTTGATGGCATAAACTCTGAGTATAACGAAGGCTCTCCGTGTGTAAGCAAAGACCAAAGCTTTATCATTTTTGTGCGATGTAATTCAGAAGATGGACTGGGCGATTGTGATTTGTACCAGGCTTTCAATTTAGATTCTACATGGTCAGAACCTATCAATTTAGGCTCTAACGTAAACAGTTATGCGTGGGATTCACACCCTTCACTTTCTAAAACAGAAGATACTTTGTTTTTTGCCTCAGCCCGACGAGGAGGTTTTGGAGGAACCGATCTGTATTATTCGGTTAAAGACGAAGCAGGAAATTGGAAAAAAGCCCTAAACATGGGACCTACCATTAACACCAAAGACAGTGAAGTGAGCCCTTTTATGCATCCCAAATACGATTTACTATATTTTAGTTCAAACGGTCATATTTTGAACTTTGGAGTAATTAAAGACGAAACGACCGGCAGAAGAAGAAACCTGGGAACTTTCGATATCTTTAAATCCTACCTTAAAAAAGGAGCATGGGCAGAACCTAAAAACGTAGGGCCTCTGGTGAATGGAAAAGGAAGTGAATTTTATTTTGCCATTGATTCCAAATCG
>CAYLSF010001661.1:0-1744 GCA_964385675.1 uncultured Saprospiraceae bacterium | reverse complement strand
CTATATGTAAGAAGCTGGCATGAAGAGGACTTAAAATTAAAATTTATTGGTCCCTTAATCGAATTAGTAAATTTTGATAAGTATGAAAAAGAAATTACCGCTTTTTCTGAACGCTCACTTTCTGTATTGATTAAAGAAGTTGAATTTAAAGGAAGTGTCGATTTAATGGTTGCAACGGGAATTTATGCTCCAAAGCAACCCTTCTTTTTTATTCATCCCGATAGCTTTCGGGACAAACGAGAAGAAAATAGTTCGGGTAATCCTGTAGGTCAATTATTAGTAACCATGTTTGTAGCAAAAGAATTAAATAAGAAACCAAGAAATTTTACCCTTTTTGAAGCCCCACAGCGAGATTACTCTTCTTTGCCAATATATGGGGTATATGTCATTGGTCGAATATGGGTGTTTGTTGGGTTGAATGATAATCGCTACTTTCTGTCAAAATCTTATGACGGTACAGATTTTAATAAATTAGAGCATATTTTAAAATGTTGAAAGCACAGAAAGAAATGATTTTAGAGACTATGCTTGACTAAATAAATAGCTCATTTTAACCAATCAATCCAACCCCAAACCTGCATACCTATCCCAAAAATTAAATGGTGGCTTTACCAAAAGAGCAGGTGGTTTTTGATAGCCTAATCGAGGGTACATTTTGGGAAAGTAGCGAGCAATATCTTCTCTTGTCATGACTTCATAATCCTTAAATAAATCCTTGATGATAGCTAATCGTTCTCGGTTTTTAACCAATAAAGCTCGTAATTCCGTTTCTGTATAATTTCTAAAATGATAGGCTCTTAATTTATTTTCTTCGGTAGGGTGATAATGATTATAGTAAGTTGCTGCATCTGTTGGTGTATAAGTTTCAATAGTGGAAATATCAATAAAGCAATATTTACATTCAAGCGTATCAATGATAAAAATACCATCATCATTTTGGAAGCGGTCAAAATAATGACGCATCTGAGTATTTTTAAAATTCAAAAACATAGCGTGATTGTATCCCGAACAACTGTGTATTTTTTGAGCCAACTCATGATTGTGTTTTACAGTCAACAAACCATAAACAAAATCAATAAATTGAGGCATCGCTCGTAAATCCACTATTTTATGTTGCCAATGCTTAGGGGAAAGAGGATTATACACCATCGAAACATGGCGACAAAACTCTAATACCTGATAAACCAAATGTATTTTTTAAAAACATTGGGTGTAATTAGAAAGGTTTGTGTGCGTTGTCCCATGTTGATACTGAAAATTAGTGGTTAGCAATAAGTTACTTTTTAGCGATTCGCTGCTCAATATGCCATTTCAAAGATTTTAAAATCCGATAAATATCGAAAATATCATCATCATCAACCGTATAAGATTTACTAAAAGCATATCTCTTATCTTCTAAAGCAATAAAACTCCATTGTTTTCCTACAATATAGCAACCATAAATGGGTAGATTATCTGCATTTAGTTTTTGAGCCACTAACATAGCTATCAAGGCTTGTCCCTGTGGATCTCCATCTGGATCTTTTGCTTTTTTGTATTCGCTCATGCAGAAGTAAGGCTTTTTAGGATTTCTAAATCCCGACGCTATCATACCATCAACTCGACCTGAAAGTTCGTATTCATCAATGGTTGTGGTTAGCATTCGTTCTAAAAAATAAACAAAATTTTGATTATCAATTTCTGCATATACAAATAAAGGACTAATGATTTTGTTTTCTAATTCTGCCTCATTCCAACTTTCTCC
>CAYLSF010001660.1:0-1745 GCA_964385675.1 uncultured Saprospiraceae bacterium | reverse complement strand
ATTAAAAATATATATATCCTTATTTTACATAGCTATTGCACAAATACTAATGGCACAACTTGATATTAATTACGAATATCAATCCTTACAAAATATTGAAGGAACTTCCATAGAACAATTAATCACTACTACAGATAATCATATTTTTGCGATTGCAAAAACCTCAGAAGGTCTAAAGTGGTTTAAAATAAATCCAAACCAAGCATTAGGTAATCAAATAGGACAAACCTATTCAAAAAAACCTTTTATTGTAAAAAAAGCCATACAAACACGTGATAATAATTTTGTTTTAGTAGGGTATATCACTAAAGGAAAAACTACAGATGGATATGTAATTAAGTTATCAAACTTAGGCGATGTTCTTTGGGAAAAATCTTTAAACTCACCTAATGCTGCTCTATACGATGTAGAGGAACAGCAAAACAATCAATTATTAGTCGTAGGAAAAGAAGATAAAACCCCAATTGTATTGTTACTAGATCCCAAGGATGGTACTAAACAAAATTATATATGGCGTCCGACTCATTTTCAAGATAAAAAACATCGATCTATTATAGGTATTGACCCTATATCAAATAATGAATATGCTATTTTAGTTACTAGTAGTAAAAAAGTAAAAAGTCGTAAAACACTCACTATTCATAGAATTAATGACAATAAAATTGATAAAATTATCCATTTAAAGAATGAATTAGATAAGGTAACCGACTTTCAAGCAACACCAGATGAAGGGTTTATTATTGTAGGGGTTAATAATATTCGTTCAGGAGATTGGTCTTATATTCAAATAGATAAGGGAGGAAACAATACAAAGACTTTTACCTTTACAAAGTTTCAAGGCAACCAAGCTACTACTGTTTGCCCGTATTATGATAAGGGTTTTATATTAGGAGGCTTTGGTCTAAATTATGGTAGACAAATGAATTACACCAAAGGTGGTGTTGGAATTATCAGTAAAGCAGGAGTTACTCCAAACAAAACAGAACCTATTAAATGGTTTGAAACAGATAACTATAAAGAAGGTAAAAATTGTGAATTAAATCATCTTACATTATTACCTGATGGACAACTTTGGGGGGCTGGCATACTTAATAAAGGTAATAGATCACAAAAAGGATGGCTTTTTAAAATTGGTCAATTAAATATCCCCCAAACACATGCTTTAGCTAATGTTCAAATCAAAACACAACCACTTAAAGATGATGACAATAATTCCATATTGAAAGAATATGAAAAAGGATATATTCCAATTACGCTGAAAAATGAAAGTAAATTTCCAGTATATAATGCTACACTTTCTGTTAAAACAGAGCAAAATATAAAGGGACTGCAATTCTACGAAAACCTTCCTATTGGTTTTTTACCGCCTAACCAAGTCAAATATTTAAATTTACCCGTAGAAAGTATAGGGACAATATGTGATACCCATATAGATCTTGATATTAATGTACTAAATCAAAATCACAAATCAATAGGGCAAACTAACTATACTATTCAATTTGGTTCGTGTGCTGACAATCCATTTCAAATAACTTGGCTCAAACCAAGAGCAAAACTTTTTGAAGATTCGTCATTTATTCTAAACGATTCAAAACTTCCAATAGAACTAGAAATTGAATCTAATTTCCCACTTAATGACTTAAATTACAAAACCCTTGTAGATGGAAAAAGAGGCAAATCAGGTGAAGTTGATTTGAGAACCCAAAAAACTTCCAATATTCTGAGAGTAGAATAGGAGAAACAGC
>CAYLSF010001659.1:0-1747 GCA_964385675.1 uncultured Saprospiraceae bacterium | reverse complement strand
AAACACAAACTTATCTAATTTCACTCTCTTTTTTATTGCCATGCAACAAAGTCATATTGATATAAAAATCTATGGTGGTTTTAGTGGAAATGGTACAGAAACCATGCTTTCACAGCGTGATGCGATCACGAATGTTACCACTTTAAGTGGTGATTTTAGTGGTGATGATATTGTTATGGGTGCTGGAAGTACTTTGTCCATTACAAATAATACCGAAAATGCCTACCATATAATGATTACTCTCAATTTAACAACTGCGGCTATTATTGATGGATTTACAATCAAGGGTGGAAATGCAACTGATATAGGTACCATATCTTATGGTATATACTCTTTTTCTCGTGGTAATGGTGGAGGACTGTACAATCGTTCATCATCACCAACACTTGCCAATCTAATTTTTAGTTATAATGAAGCAAACTTTGGTGGAGGACTGTACAATCATTCATCATCACCAACACTTTCCAATCTAATTTTTAGTTATAATGAAGCAAACTTTGGTGGAGGACTGTATAATCATTCATCAGACCCCACATTTACTAATGTAATCTTTAGTAGTAATTTGGGTGTCTTTGGTGGTGCAGTGTATAATCTGGGATCATCACCAATATTTACTAATGTAACCTTTAGTAATAATTCGGCAACCTCTGGCGGTGCCATTTCTAACTCTTCCGGTTCATCTCCAACGCTTTATAACACCGTTTTCTACGGCAATTCAAGCGATATAGAAGGAGATGGTAATATTGACGTAGCCTCCTCGCACAATGCCTCCGATGGAACAGGTGGCAACATCAATACAGGTACAGGATTTGTTGCACTCTCAGCTTTGCCTTTCCAAAATAGTATCGACCCTGATGGTGCTGACGATACTTGGTTTACTACTGATGACGGCTTAGCATTGGTAAGTGGAAGTACTTTGCTAGGAGTAGGTACTACGACTAACGCACCTATCAACGATATTATAGGCTCTGCCCGTCCTAATCCTCCTGCTATTGGCGCGTATGAAGTTTCTGTTGCTTTGCCTGTCGAACTCATTTTCTTCAAAGGCGAAGCAACTGAAAGCGGTAATCTCCTCACTTGGCAAACGGCTTCCGAAGAAAACAATGAGGGTTTTTATATTGAAAAAAGCGAAGATGGCAATCCCGATAGCTATCGTGGATGGGAAACGCTTGATTTCGTGCAGGGGAACGGTACAACATTGGAGGTTTCTAATTATGAATATTTGGATGTGGACGTTTTAAGTGAAGACGTTTTTGTAAAACGCCTCTACTACCGATTGAAACAGGTGGATTTTGATGGACAATTCGAATATTCAGAAATAGTAGAAATAACAAATCAGCAATCAGACAATGAAACCATAAAGATTTTTCCAAATCCTACTTATGATGTTTTAAATATAGAAAATGGCGAAGGAGAGGCTATTATTTACAACCTATTAGGTCAACTAATACAATCATTCAACATTCAAAATTCAACATTCAAAATTAACACCTCCAATTTACCAAGAGGTCAATATATACTTCATATTCGACAATCAAATGGAAAGTTAGTCACCAAGCGATTTATAAAAACCAATTAAATTAATTGTAAACCAAGTATGGACTGCTTCGCCTTTATTTTTGATAAATATTCGGTGGAGCAGTTTTTTTAATGATATTGATTTTCTTCGTGTTTAGTATAATGAAAATGCTCTCTTCATTTTTATTGTAGGATATATAAATGGTTTTTTACCACATATCTATGTGAT
>CAYLSF010001658.1:0-1747 GCA_964385675.1 uncultured Saprospiraceae bacterium | reverse complement strand
GCAATCTGTCTCCACTTTATACTTTTACATTAACGGGGTTTTGAATTAGGAGTAAGTAAACCTTTTACTGTCACATTCTCGTATAGAAAAGGTAAATTAAGTCAAACTTATTCTTGATCATACGTCCAATATTTTAACAAATAAGAGAGCATAATTTATTCATTATGAATGGATTTAACATCTATGCTCATCTATAAGATATACACTATTAACTAGCATACCAAAATGAGAACTATGGTGAAAACATGTTCAGAGCATTCACAAAAAATCATCTTAAATCATATATGGGAAACTGTAAATGGCAATTTAAATTTTAAGACTGATTTGACGCATCAAGATGATAATATGGATGGTATTATTGTTGGTTTGAATATTCTATCTCAACAAATGTTGGATAGAGTATCTGATTTAGAGATGAAGAATAGACGACAGGAACAGCAAATCCGAGAATTAGAATCTTACATACATTCCAATCTACAAATCGAAAATTTTAAATATTTAGCTGCACATGATGTGCAAGAACCCTTGCGTAATATCATTTCGTTTTCACAATTATTAGAAAAACGATTTGAACCCACTTTGGGGCATACCGGTAAGGAGTATTTAAATTATGTAATTGGTGCAGGTAAACAACTAAAATCCTTGATGCAAGGGCTACTAAAGTATGTATCTATTGATAGAGCTTCTCCCCATATATTTACCGATTTAACAGGGATTGTACAAGATGTCTTATTGGATTATGAAGATGAAATTATTGATTATGATTTTCATATTGCGGTAGAACATCTGCCCAAACTTTCAGTCAATCCTAAGCAAATTCGATTACTATTTGATTGCTTAATTCAAAATGCGATTCAAGCTAGAAAGTCAGAAGATAATTTACTGACCATAGATGCAAAACTCATTGGAGATCAATGGTTATTTACTGTTGAAGATAATGGTATGGGATTTGAAAATCTACATAGTGAACGCATTTTTGCTGTTTTTGAAAAATTGAAAGATAGAGATAATAAACAAATCGGTATGGGCTTAGCTATTGCTAAACGAATTGTAGAACTACATGGTGGCAGTATATGGGCTGAATCCAAGCCCAATAAAGGTGCTACTTTTCAGTTTACCATTCCTATTTAGGGTCGATTTGCAGTGGATAGTTTACAGAAAATTGTCCACTGCTCACCGCAAATTACTTACTGCTCACTATACAATAGTATTTCCTCTTCTGCGTAGATAATTTTTTTATCAAACTGCAAACCTAATTTCTCTAACAACCGAATAGAACGATGATTAATTTCCAGCGTAATAGCCAGTAATTTTTCAATCTTCAAGACTTCATGTGCATATTTTTGTAACGCAACAGAGGCTTCATATCCCAAGCCTTTTCCTTCATATTGTGGTAACAATCCAAAACCAATATCTACATGGTCTAATTCAGGTCGCTTGACTAATCCACAAATCCCTGTTGATTCGCCATTAGATTTTAATTCTATTGCATAAAAACCAAATCCATATTCTTCATAGCTTTTACGAATGCGGTCATTAATGTAATTTTCAGCATCTTTTACTGTTTGAATATTTCTATCTCCAATGTACTTTAGCCATCCCTCTGAAGTCATTAACTCAAACATAAATTCAGCATCCTTTCCTTCTAATTCTCTTAATATTAATCGTTCTGTTTCTAGTATCATAATTTAATTATCTATCTAGTTATATTCACAAAATACATGACTTTGAAATAACTCAATAATAA
>CAYLSF010001657.1:0-1748 GCA_964385675.1 uncultured Saprospiraceae bacterium | reverse complement strand
CCTCGTCTAATTCTTCTGCATAATCTTCTATAATCCACTCGGTCAATGAGCCTATAGCTCGTAGCGGTGCTTTTAGATCATGTGATACGATATAAGCAAAATCTTTTAATTCACCATTTGCATTACCTAATTCTTTATTTTTATCTTTCAGACTAAGGGTTCTATCTTTTACCCGTTCTTCTAATGATTCATTCGTTTTTTGCAAATCAACTTGTAGTCCTTGCAATTTGACATAAGCCGTTTCTATCTGTTCTGCTTTTTTAGCTTCTTCATCTACTAACAACTTGATTCTCCCCATCAAGAAATAAACAAAATACCCGACTGAACCAAAAGCCAAAATACCAATCAATGCCAATCGCCAACTTATGTCTTTAACCGTTTCATGTACTCTCTTTTTACTTAAATGAACTCCTACTAGACCCAGCATATTTCGTTCTTCACTATTATCGTAAAAAGGTCCCGTTAATATCATATAATTGTCGTAATCAAATTCTTGTAGGGTTCGACCAGTCGTATCGGGAAAATGAAAAATAGTATCAACTAGAATTAATTTAGAATCTTTGATAACATATAAGCCACAAGAAATAATATCTTCCTCTTTTAATTGTGTTTCGCCTATCAATTCTTTCAACACACCATCATCTTCTAACAAAACATCTATGTAACTATCTTTACCTAATTGTTCTATGATATTATACCCCTTTGTTTTCAGTTCTTTGATCAGTAAAGAAGTTTGTTGATCTAGTACCAACCAAATATATATAGCTCCAACGCTACTAAGAAGGAGTAAAAATGGTAGTAAATATCTTTGTTGAAACTTCGTCACGATGCTAAATTAGTATTAGAGGTGTAAAAATGCAAAAAGTTATCAACAGATTCACACTAAATGCTTATCCATTGATAACTTTTTGCAATATGCTGAACTAATAAAATATTTATTTTAACTTATCTAAAACAGCTTGTATTTCTCTTCTGATAATAACGGCAGTTGTGATAAACTCCTGTTTACTTGTAGCAGTACTTATTTTTGTATAAAAAATTCTAAATTCATCCATGATAGCAGCAGTAGTACCAGAATCAATTTTATTGAAGTAGTCTGCTAAAACAGTAAACTCAGTAAAAGCTTGTTTGACCATTCCTTTCTTACTTAAAGGATTTGACTCTTTTTGAGCTATATGTAATAATGATTTGATAGCAAATCCCATATAGGCCAAAACTTTATCTTTCACTATACTTTTTTGCTTATTTGCAATAGCAGTTCTCAGCTCTTTATCAATATCTTTCTTAGTTTTTTCCTTTATCTCATCACTTAAAGGCTTTAATAGCTTTAAAGCATTACTCAATTTTTCCCAGTCACCAGTCTCTGCAGCATCTACCATCTTCGGATAGATTTTATGAGGCTGTACTGATAACTTTTGACGAGCATGTCCATCTGCTACTGCCTCTAAACAGAAGAACCCGACAAAGGTTATGAGTAAAAGTGATTTAAAAATTGTTTTCATAGATTACCATTTAGCGACTATCAAAATTCTTGCTAGGTTTATTAAGATTGTTCTAATATTGGAAACTGCAAACTTTAGACCAATTTTTAGAATCTGAGTGAACGTTTAGTGCAAAATAATTGAAAATCAGTTAGTTAGGAATTTTAAAAAATATAGGTTCTTGTCTAGTTGATCCTGCTAGTTTGATTTTCTAGCCGATTCAAATTTATAATTGCAAGTAAATATTTATTTATTTATAAAGTGTTT
>CAYLSF010001656.1:0-1749 GCA_964385675.1 uncultured Saprospiraceae bacterium | reverse complement strand
AATACTAATTTTAGAGCTTTTTGGTATGGTACCAATAAGCTCTTTGCCAATTCTATTTTCTTTGGGCATACTATTAATTCTAGTGCTACGGTTTCGGCAGAAGCATCTATGGAAGCCGTAGAAGAAATGGAGGAATCGCATTAGAGGTTAGTTACTTAGTTGACTAGTTACTTAGTGACTAGTCAACTAAGTCATATCGTAAAATATCCTTGAGAAATAGCTTACCAACTTTCTACAACCAAAAAGCTATATTTGCGTTCAACCCCTACATTTTTAAATAATTATATACGTAATAATAATTTGGTTATCTGAAAATTATTGTGGATTGAGTCGTCAAGCGAAGAATGAGCGTCCGTATGTCGTCAAGGCGAAGCCGTCCGTCTACCGCTTTGAAAAATTTCACAGAACTTTTCAAAAAACCAATAATTCTACTACAATGAAAAAAATTTATGCACTATTAGGCATTTATGCCTTACTAACAGCGTGTACACCTACAAAAGAAGTGGAAAAAGAAACAGTCAAGATTATTGAAACTACTAATAATCAGACTATTAAAGCATCTAAAGTCAAAAATATTATTCTATTGATTGGAGATGGCATGGGCTTGTCTCAAGTATCTTCTAGTTTTCATTTTGGAGCAACGGAAGAACCTAATTTCGTACGCTTTCCCTATATTGGTTTAAGTAGGACTTCCTCTGCCAAACAGAAAGTAACCGATTCTGCATCAGGTGCAGTTGCTTTTGCCTCAGGCATCAAAACGTACAATGGAGCCATCGGAAAAGATGTGGACAAACAAGATGTGGAAACCATTATAGAAAGAGTAGAAAATCAAAATATTGCAACAGGATTAATTGCTACTTCTAGTATTACACATGCTACGCCTGCTTGTTTTTATGCTCATGTCAATTATAGAAAACAAGAGGAAGATATTGCCGCTCAAATGGTTACTTCATCTGTGGATTTCTTTGCAGGCGGTGGGTTACAATTTTTCAATAAGCGAACAGATGGTAACAATTTATTACCTGATTTAGCTGCCAAAGGGTTTGTGGTAGATACCTCTAGTTTAGGAACGGTAGGCGCTTTGCGTACGGATAAAAAATATGGTTATCTATTGGCAGATAAAGGATTACCGTCTAAGCCTAAAGGAAGAGGAGATTTTTTAACCGATGCTACGCTATTAGCCCTAGATTACTTATCTCGTTCAAATGATGGTTTTTTCTTAATGGTTGAGGGTTCTCAAATTGATTGGGGCGGTCATGCAACAAGTGTCGATTATGTCGTGCAAGAGGTCAGAGATTTTGACAAAGCGATTGGGGCGGCTTTAGATTTTGCCGAAAAAGATGGAGAAACCCTAGTCATTGTAACCGCAGATCATGAAACAGGTGGTTTTTCTTTATCGCCACCGTACGGTGAATATCAAGAGAATTTTGGTTTAAAAAAGACAGGTTGGGATTATCGCTATATAGAAGGTAGTTTTTACCAAGATGCCGATACCATTAAAGGAAGTGCAGCTCATACCGCTACTATGGTTCCTGTCTTTGCTTTTGGGCCAGGCAGCCAGCGTTTTGCCGGGGTTTATCAAAATAACGCTATTTTTCATAAAATGGTAAAAGCAGCAGGTTGGTAAAATTTTAATTCCCCGTAGAGACGTTGCACTGCAACGTCTCCACCCCAAAACGATAAATGTATCACGAATTATTTATTTTTTTTACCGTATGATATTTTAGACGTTGCACTGCAACGTCTCTA
>CAYLSF010001655.1:0-1753 GCA_964385675.1 uncultured Saprospiraceae bacterium | reverse complement strand
GACGGTCACCAATAATCAACTCACGCTGACCTCTACCAATTGGAATCATAGAGTCAATCGCTTTGATACCTGTTTGTAAAGGCTCATCTACAGGCTGACGATAGATAACACCTGGTGCTTTACGCTCCAATGGCATTTCATACGTTGTTCCTTCGATTGGTCCTTTACCATCAATTGGTTGACCCAAAGGATTTACAATACGTCCTAACATACCCTCTCCTACATTGATAGAAGCGATATTTCCTGTACGACGTACAGTGTCACCCTCTAAGATACCTTCAGTACTACCCAACAATACAACCCCTACGTTATCTTCCTCAAGGTTCAATACGATGGCTTGAACACCATTCTCAAATTCTACTAACTCACCCGCTAGGGCATTAGATAAACCATAAATACGAGCGATACCATCGCCTATTTGCAATACTGTACCTACTTCTTCCAACTCAGTCGTTGTCTTGAAGCCCGATAACTGTTGTCTTAATATTGCCGATATTTCATCTGGTTTTACATCAACCATCGTTGTTTAAATTTTTGGATGTGTAAATAATATTATTTTGATTGCTAAAATTGTTATCGCCTATCGGCTCATTGTTAGACTGTTACACACAACAATTTAACAATTATAACCATTAGCGAATGCGAAACAATTTTCTTTATTTAAAACCCTTTGATATAAGAGTTGTCTTTAAATTCTTTTTTCAATTGTTCTAACTTGTATGCTACACTTGAGTCATACAACTTATCACCTATCTCTAGTACAAAACCACCAATTAAGTCTGCATTAACAGATGTCTCAATTTCTACTTTTTCAGAAGTAACGGCACTTCCTAGTAATTTAGCCTTGATTGCATCTAAGTTTTGCTCCGTGATAGGAGCAGCAGTTGTTAATTTGATAGTAGAAACCTTGTTGTAGGCTTTATATTGACGAATAAAAGATTTTGCAATATCTTGTAAATAAGATTCCCGTCCTTTATTCAAGATGATTTTTAAGAAAGCATTGGTTATCTCACTGATTTTATTACCAAAAACTTCATCAAAAATTTTCCCCTTTTTATCCGCCTTGATGATAGGACTTTTTAACAATGAAGCGAAATCACGATTTTGAGCTACTTCGCTAAAATATTGTACATCACTATATACAGCTTCTAGCTTATTTTGCTCAATCGCCAAATCAATCAATGCTTTTGCATAACGTCCTGCTATTCTTAAAACAGACATAATTACTAATTTTGATCCCGATAACTATCGAGACTGAATTATTCATTTAAAATTACATTCTAATTCAAAGTAATTTCTCCAGCTAACTGCTGAACAAAAGCTTGTTGCTCTGAATCATTACTCAACTGACGCTTAATTACTTTCTCAGCAATTTCCAATGCTAAAGTACCTGCAGTATTTTTAACATCAGCTAAAGCGGCATTTTTTTGATTCAAAATCTCTTGACGAGCGTTTGCAATGATTTTGTCTGCTTCTTTTTTAGCTTGATCTTTTGCTTCGTTGATGATATTTTCTTTCAACGTTCTAGCTTCTTTTAAAATATTAGAACGTTCTTCACGAGCAGCACTTAAGATTTCTTCATTTTTAGCTTGTAAGCTAGCCATTTCTTGACGAGCTGTTTCTGCTTGCTGAAGGGCATCGTGAATAGATTGCTCTCTTTCTTTTAAGGCTTTAGCGATAGGCTTGAATCCTATGCGACCTAAGAAAAACCATAACGTCAAAAAGATAATACTTGTCCAGAATAATAATCCTG
>CAYLSF010001654.1:0-1753 GCA_964385675.1 uncultured Saprospiraceae bacterium | reverse complement strand
ATTTAGACGCTCTTTATTACAAGGACCATGTCCTTTTACCACTTGCCAAAACTCCTCCCAATCAATTTCTCCAAAATCATAATGCCCTCGTTCTTCATTCCATTTTAAATTCGGATCGGGAATCGTTAGACCTAAAATTTCAGCTTGTGGTACGGTGATATCTACAAATTGCTGACGCAACTCATCATTGGTTTTACGTTTAATTTTCCATTTCATGGATTGTGCGGTATGCGTAGAAACCGCATCAGGAGGACCAAACATCATTAAAGATGGCCACCACCAACGATTTAAAGAATCTTGTGCCATTGCTTTTTGAGCGGCTGTTCCATTGCATAACGTCAGCATAATCTCGTATCCTTGACGCTGATGAAAACTCTCTTCTTTACAAATACGCACCATTGCCCTTGCGTATGGCCCATAAGAGGTACGAGTCAACATGACTTGATTGATAATTGCTGCACCATCTACCAACCATCCGATTGCTCCCATATCTGCCCAAGATAAAGTCGGATAATTAAAAATACTAGAGTATTTTGCTTTTCCTGACAATAACTGTTCATACAGTTCATCTCGGCTAATCCCTAAAGTTTCTGCAGCACTATATAAATATAAACCATGTCCTGCTTCATCTTGTACTTTGGCTAATAAAGCAACTTTACGCCTTAATGAAGGCGTACGAGTTATCCAGTTTCCTTCAGGTAACATACCGACTATCTCTGAATGTGCATGTTGAGAAATCTGTCGAATATGCGTTTTTCGATATTTCTCAGGCATCCAATCTTTAGGCTCAATGCTTTCTCCCCTATCTATTCTAGCTTGAAATTGCTCTTCTTTAGTCATGGCTTTTAATTTTATTTAGACCTTACAGGTTTTGAAAACCTCTAAGGTCTCGTTTAAGAGTATTTTTTACACATCGAAGTTTACAACTACTTTATCGGAAGTAGGAACAGCTTGACAAGTTAAAATGTAACCTGCATCTACTTCTTCTTGTTCTAAAGCATAGTTAATCTCCATATCAACTGTGCCTTCTTCTAATTTCGCTCTACACGTACAACATACACCGCCTTTACAAGCATACGGCAAATCAGCGTGATTATTCATCGCAGCATCTAAAAGATTATTAGAACCTTGCGGAATTGTAAAATTCATTTGCTTACCACCTTCTATTATTGTGATGTTCGCTTGCTTACTCGTGTCTATTGTTCGATTTACTTTCTTTTTGACAACACCATCCGTATTAAATAACTCAAAATGAATGTGAGTAGCATTCACAGATTTTTCCAATAGGAAATCTCGAATCATAAATATCATCTGTGTAGGTCCACAAATGAAGTAATCATTTATAAAATTGGTATCAACAATTTTTGAAAAAATCGTTTGTAATTTTTCTTTGTTTAAACGTCCATTAAACAGAGGAATATCTCGATGTTGTTTTGTTAGAAAATGGAAGATTTCAAAACGATTTAAATATTGATTTTTGAGGGCTTCTATCTCTTCTTTTAAAATTATGGTCGATACCGCCTGATTGATATAAAATAATTTGAAAGTACAATTCGGTTCTACTTGAAGGTGCGTTTTTATAATGGATAAAATTGGAGTAATACCACTCCCTGCCGCAAAAGCTACATAATTTTTAGTAGTCGTCGTATCCGTTTCAATATAGAATCGACCATTAGGGGGCATGACTTCAAGCGTATCACCTTCTTTTAAAATCTCATTCGCAAACGTTGAAAATTTACCGTCTTCAATTTTC
>CAYLSF010001653.1:0-1755 GCA_964385675.1 uncultured Saprospiraceae bacterium | reverse complement strand
ATCAAACTATTGAAAGCTATCTGCGGAAAATAAATTTTCATGCGTTTGCCCTTATGATAATATAGATTTATTGCTACTTTCTAAAAACTAAATTCATGCCATTTTCTGAAAATTATACCATTATATTTAGGTTTACATTTATCAGTCTTTCAAGTTATTTCTAATTATATTTTTTTATATAATTTAAATAAAAATATTTTTATTTAAAAAAATACACATTACTTATCAATGTGTTATACATTATACAAATCAATATTTATTTTTAATAAAATTATTCAATTTTTACATTATAATCAATTGATATTTAGTTATTTATTCAACTAGTTGTTGAACTAATGTACGTTAATAAAAATTCTCATTTCGGGAATAATTCTTACAAAAAGAGTAGTATGAGTAAGCATCAATCTAATACTCATACTACTCACTAGCTAAACGCTTAGAAGTAACGAGGAGTTACAATTAGCTTTTCTTTGTAGTTAAATTCATACCCTAGCATTACCTCAAATGAACCTTGTGCAGGCGTGCTTAACTCCGTTAAAGTATAATCAAAGGAAGCCCCTACTCTTAATCCATTACTTAGATAATAGGCTGCCCAAATATCTATTGAGTCAAAAGAACTTCTATCATCAAAGACCTCAAATGCAGAACGAAACGATGTTCCTATCCATAAGGCTTCATAAAACAACAAGGACAAATCTATATCAAACTCAGTCGGTGCATTGATATCTAACTGTTGAGGATTAGAAGAATTAAACGCTCCAAATAAACCTACATTTTTAATCAAAAACGAGGGTTTAAAAATAATTGAACTTGATAAAGGGAAAGCTAGACCCGCTGTTAAAAAATAGTGTCGATAGGTCTGTGCGGGTAAACTACCTGCACTAGCTACTAAATCCCATTCTAATAACTTAGGAGCAGAAAGACCTAGATACCAATATTTATTATAGTAATAAATTCCTATTCCAAAATTTGGTAACCACCTAGAAGGTTGAAGGTCATTAAAAGCGGCATCCGTTACATTTTGTAAATCTAATTGACTAAAATCTGCTCGCCAATTTTCAATACCTCCATGTAATCCGAAAGATAATTTACTTCCATCATTAAAAACAAGGCGATACGCATAACTTGTCATTACATTGAAAGTATTTGTAGGCCCAATAGCGTCATTATAAACACCTAAGCCCAACGCAATTTTTTCATCATTCAACGGACTATGAATAGTAAATGATTGCGTTTTTGGAGCATCTTGTATGCCCCACCATTGATCTCGATGAAGTAACGTGATAGACATATGGTCTTTTGAGCCAGCATAAGCAGGATTAAAATGCAAACTGTTAAACATGTACTTGGTAAACATTGGATCTTGCTGGGCAGAAATAGAGGTAATGAGTAACCCTAAAAAGGCTACTAGCAATAAAACTTTTTTCATAATACATACTGATTGGATCATTTTAAACAGAGCATATTCAATATCCAATAAACTGAAAGGAATCAATTCATCTGATTGAAATATCATCAAATTTGGGGGAATTGTTAGCGATAATAATTGAACGTAATATTATTTGATAATGATCAAGCAATAAATTTTAATATTCAGGTAAAGACAGCTCGAAAATACTCTTGATAAAATGTGGTTAAATAAATGTTATTCAATAAAATACACTTAAAAAGCACCAAGCTATATGCCAATTATTAGAGCAGTTAAATAATTCTAATTCAAATTCATTATTATTTAAAGCTTCTTTTGCAATATAT
>CAYLSF010001652.1:0-1756 GCA_964385675.1 uncultured Saprospiraceae bacterium | reverse complement strand
GGCTTGCCCATACATGAAAGCACGATCATGGGCGATTTAATACATGATAATTTTAAAAATGAAATATATACTATCGGTTTTACTGCCTATGAAGGACATCATGGAATAGTTCAACAAGGTGCAACTGGAAAGGAAATCACCGCACCTGAAACGGCTAATAGTCTTGAATATCAATTGAATAGTCGTAGTTATGAACAAGCATTTGTATCATTAAAAAATACTAGCCAAAATAGCTTTTGGTCTGAAAATCCTTCTATTCGATTATTGGATTATAAAACGGATTTGACGAGCAATTCATGGTCAAATATCGTTGATGGTGTGTTTTTTATCCGAACGATGCAGCCTGTTTGGATTAATCAGCAATAGTACTATTTTTTTTAAATCTATTTGAAAAACTCTACAAAGATGACTTGGGACAAACTTCATCCTGTATTGCATACTTCGGCTCGATACATTATGGCAACCATGTTTTTGATGTATGCGATTGCGAAAATTTTAGGAACTCAATTTTCTTCACCACCTACGGTTTATGACATGCCTATTAGTGAGTTGAACGGATTTCAATTGACCTGGTATTACTTTGGTTATTCTTATGGCTATGGTGTTTTTATTGCTACATCGCAGATTATAACCGCATTTTTGTTGTATTTTAGAAAAACTACTCGTATTGGTGTCGTGTTGTATTTGGCGATTATTGGCAATATCGTGGTGCTGGATTTTGCGTATGGTATTGATGGGGCGCAAGGAATGGCCGTTTTTTTAACATTATTGGCAATTTTTGTCTTGCTTTCTGAATTTAAAGGGTTTTATACGTTTTTTATTGAACAACCACCGCTTTTCCAAGATATTGACCGTCCTCGTTGGATGCAAAAAATACAATGGTTGAAGTTTGTTTTAGTGCCATTGATGATTATAGTGATAGTTGTGGGAGGTTCTATTTTGAAAGAACGTATTTTTACAAAAAATGAATTTTATGGCTCATGGCAACCCAATATTGAAACAGAGTGGGATAGGTTATATTTCTTGGAAGCTCATACTTTTTCGATTAGAACAGGGTGTGATTTGGAGGAAATACATTTTGGAAAATACAGCATCAATCGAGCTAATCAAACTATCGTTTTACATGAATTCAAGGACGACTATAAAGAAAAAAACGTAGATATTTTAAATGTTGATACTAGCCAAATGTCTATTCTATTAGAAGCTAAGTACACTTTAGAAAACAATCAATTGGATATAATGGGTGAGAATCTTGATATTCAGTTTTCAAAGATTGGATAAATTAATTGTTTGTACATTTCTGATTTGTATTTATGAAAGGACTTTTGTATTTTTATGAAAGGACTTTTATAAATTACTTATTATGACCGATAAATTAAAAGACTTAGGACACTTAGCAGGAGCGACTCGATTTAGAAGAATAAGTGAAAAACTCTATTTAGATGGAGATAAGATATATAAGGAGGCAAATATTAACTTTAAAGCTAGTTGGTTTTCAGTATTTTATGTTCTTGCTAAATCAGATAGATCATTAGCAATTATGGAGATTGCAAACCAAATCGACTTTTCTCATATCTCTGTAAAAAATGTATTAAGAGAACTTGAAAAAGAAGCATTGGTTAAGTTAGCAATTAATCCTGCTGACCGAAGATCGAAACTAGCACAATTATCAGAAAAAGGCAAAAAACTACTAAAAAGGCTAGAACCTTTATGGCTTTCGTTTTCAAATACACTAAAGGATGTATTCTCTCTTGGG
>CAYLSF010001651.1:0-1756 GCA_964385675.1 uncultured Saprospiraceae bacterium | reverse complement strand
GTTAGTAGGGAGAATTTCAAAGGGAATTTGTGTAAGGTTACCATCAGGAGAGATAAATAACTCCTTTCTCTCACCAATAGCGGCAACTAAAGGATCGAATATTTTATTACGCAGAGCTATACCTACATCTTTAGATTTTGGTGACTTTTTGGATGAGTTTGTAGCAGAATAAGGAATTTTCAAGTGGCGATTTTCTGTTTGGTTTATTGACGCATCATGCAAGTTGCCAGTAACTTGTGCTCTAAATTTGACAAGTAAATTATCGATAATTTCTGCACTACCTAAATCGACTAAGTGGAATTTATCCGGTTCCCCAGCAGGGAGGACAAAAGCTAGGTAGTGTGCAGAACTTGAGAGATTATTTTTAGTTTGATAAGTCAGGTTGCTTAACAAGCACTATTTCGATTAATACTGATCTTGGGGGAAGTGCTTGACTCACAATCTGACGATCTACAGCTTTCAAGTTTCTCTCTATGTTCAGCTCAGGAATTTCTCGTGCGAGTTCTTCTTCTAATGCTTCTCTCTTAAGGCTTAATCTTTGCAAGTTCGTAAAATCTTCAGAAGTAAAAGCTTCAAATGTTTTATGAGAAATTACTCTACGTAAATTTGAAAGTTGTTCTTGTTTGCTTTTAAGTTCTGTAAGCTTTTGAGAGTTATAGCGATTATTTAAAATAACATTCTTTTGAACTGATAATATTTCTGCTCCTATAGCTTTATGCTTCAAAGTAGAATCAAATAATAATCCCACTTCAGAATGATGATTGAAAAAGTGCTGACAAACTAAAGTTGCATAACAGTTAAAGAAAATACGATTACTTTGAAGAGCGTACATTCTATGTTTATCTGACACTACAGATAAGTTTTGCAAAAGTATCTTAGCGGATGTTTTATTACTCTGCTTCAACTTAATCAAGGCTTTATCTAAACGCCGAGTCATAATAAATAGAGAAGCTTTTGCAAAATCAAGCCGAGATCTCCAAAGAATATTTTCATGTGAACTTAATAAATACTGAGTAAGAATCTGTTCTGCTTTAGAATAGTATTCTTCGGCTTTAGAATAACAACGATTACAAAAGTACAAACTACCTAACTCAATTAATCCTCCTGCATATTGTGTGTAATGAGTTGGATATATCAAGAGTTTTTCTACACTAGAAAAAGACTGTAAAACTTCAGCTTCAGCCACATTAATTCCAACTAATTTTGCGTAAGCTAAGTTTTTTTCTATCAAGCATGTGATAACATCAACACGATATTCTTGTTGAAGCAGAAAATTTTTATTTGAATTTAAAGAATTATAAATCGTGAGATAATTATCATAATTAGATATTGCAGTTCTATAATAAGACAACTTATCTTTTAGAGAAATTGTCTTTTGAGAGCTCATAGTCATAGACAAAGATCCTAGATATAGAAAATGCCTGTCCAAAGTTAACTCTTTATTTATAGTGAAATCTTCATTGAAGAATACACCAAATTCTTGATAAAGACTAAATAATGTTTGTGAGGCTTCATCATATTTTTCTCTAGCTAGATTATAATCACCTAGAAATTCCTAGAATTTACCTTCTTTTTGTATAAGAGAGCAATATTTTATAATCGAGTCTATCTTGTCCTGATTCGGTTTAATAATTATCTCAAGTAAAGGGTCAATTATAATAGCAGAAATCATAAAATAAGAAAAAATAAAAATTGCCAGTCCATTTGATCTTAAAGAAGGAAAAAATAATGCTAATAAAACTAACACTATAAGTAA
>CAYLSF010001650.1:0-1759 GCA_964385675.1 uncultured Saprospiraceae bacterium | reverse complement strand
ATTGAAAGAAGTATAAAATTAAATTTATAGTAAAATGCGTAGGTTATTTTTTTCGTAGTCCCTTAATTAAATGAATTGTTTGTGCGACGTTTCTTAGATTATGCTTTAACTTCAATTAAGTTTAAATATTGGTTGATAGCATAATTGGTAATTAAGTGTGTGATAAATAAATTATAGTAATCGTGATGCCAAAAAGGTCGCACAATTTTTATACGGAAGCCTTTTACAATTGAAGTGGGTTAATAGCTTTAAAAAGTAAAACATGAAAAGTTGCTTTAAGATATACTTATATCTATGTTGTAGTATATTCTATGTTAGCCTTGTTAAGGCACAAATCAATCTGATTAATCATAATGCGGATGTCGTTATGAATGGTCATTACTTAGTGTTGAACAATACAAAATTTATAAATAATAGTATGTCTCATCTTGGTAGCGGGACGGTAATCGTATCAGGGGGTGCTTCAACAGCACAATCCCAAATAGGCGGTTCGTCCCCAACTACCTTTTACAACTTAGTAATTAATAAAAGTGCCAATCATGCTTCAATTGGGCAACATACTACGATTACCAATCAACTGATGTTTTCATCTGGTAAAATGGTAATTGGTAATTATGACCTCACCATGAGTAATACTGCTACTATCTCTGGTCAAAATAAAGATCGGTATATTCAAACCAATGGAACAGGTTCGCTTATACAGCAAGTTGGCGTAAACTGGACTACATTTCCAGTGGGTAATACCACGTTTAATCCAGTTAAACTAAAAAATGATGGTGTATTGGATAACTTTAGTATTCGAGTGGTTGATCATTTTTTGCAAAATGGAATAGCAGGAAATGCCATTACAACTAATGTGATTCCTCGTACCTGGCTGATTGACGAGGCGACCAGTGGCGGTTCTGATGTGAGTATGCGTTTAATTTGGCGACCCTTACACCATAATAATAATGGTTTTGATACCAATAATTCTGCTATAACACATTATACAAATGGTACTTGGCAAGACTATAATATGGGAACTTCTGTAGCGGATAATTCATACAATAGTGATCACCATTACCGTGAAGCAACAAATATTATCAATTTTTCTCCATTTGGGGTGCGTTCTAATAATTTGAATCTTCCCGTTGAATTACTTTATTTCTATGGAGAACAAGTATCCGAAGGTATGCAATTAGACTGGCAGACTGCCACAGAAATAAACAATTCGCACTTTGATGTAGAATGGAGCCCGTCTGCCGAACGGACAGGTATCAACGGAACTGATTTTCTCCCGAATGCAAGTTCGGGATTGTGGACAAAAATAGGCGAAGTACAAGGTGCTGGCACAACGACCGATGTATTTTTCTATGATTTCTTACATGAAAACCCAACTGTTGGTACAAACTACTATCGCTTAAAACAGATTGATTTCGATGGACAATTTGAATATACGAATATTTTGAGTATTGAATATCGAACATCGAATATTGAATATCGAATTTATCCTAATCCTGCTTCGGATTATTTTAATCTAGAAGCACCCAATGCTGTAGGTGAAATAATTCAAGTATTTAATGTAAAAGGGCAAGTTGTCAAAGAAGTCATTAGCCAATCACCAATTACCAATATACCAATTACTAACCTAACAGGAGGAACGTATTTTGTAAAAATTGGAAAGGAGGTAAAAAAGCTTATCATTGCAAAATAAGATACAGTATGCTACATTTAAAAAGCCAAATGCTAAACAATTGCTTATGGCTTTTTATTTTTGTGA
>CAYLSF010001649.1:0-1759 GCA_964385675.1 uncultured Saprospiraceae bacterium | reverse complement strand
AGTATTTTTATTATTTTAGCGATTAAGAATTTGGTTATAAATTAAATTCATATTTATATTACAATAATATGTATTATTTTTTAAATATTCATATTTTATATAAAATTTTTGTTCAAAAAAATACTCAATCCTTTATAGAGGGTTTTGCCAATTTAATTTGTCTAACAACTATATACACATTTTAAAATATAATATTTATATAATAATAGCATTAATATAACTATTCCGATAACTATTGGGATTGAACCTATACTTTCATACTGACGTATCGTTAGTATTCAACAAATATGTAATCATAAAAAATTGAATCGTAAATAATCTTAAACTATGGCAGATATTAGAATTCTTTGGGCAGATGATGAAATAGACTTATTGAAACCTCAAATCATGTTTCTTGAGCGCAAAGGCTACGAGGTCATTACTGTATCAAACGGATATGATGCATTAGAAGAATGTGAAGAAGATGATGAAATTGATATTGTATTTTTAGATGAAAGTATGCCTGGTATTACAGGTTTAGAAACCCTTACTAAAATAAAAGAAATCAGACCCCACATCCCTGTCGTGATGATTACTAAGAATGAGGCTGAAAACTTAATGGAAGAAGCCCTTGGGCAAAAAATCACAGATTACCTCATCAAACCTGTAAATCCTCAACAGATTATTCTAACCCTTCGGAGAATATTTGATGGAAAACGATTGGTGCGTGAAAAAACGACTTCTGATTATCAAAAGGAATTTCAGAAGATTTTTATGACAATCAATAGTGGATTAGATTTTGAAGAATGGGTACAGGTTTATCGAAAAATCGTCAATTGGGAAATTAAACTGGATGATGCGGATACTACTGCCATGGCAGATATATTATCCATGCAGAAAGCAGAGGCGAATACCGAATTTTCAAAATATATTACAAAAAATTATTTAAAATGGATTAGTGGAGATAGAGAAGGTCCTGTGATGTCTAATAATCTGCTGAAGGAAAAGATTTTTCCAAATATGGATAATGATAGGCCTACGGTTCTCTTAGTTTTAGATAACCTTCGGTATGATCAATGGAAAATACTAGAACCCGCCATTTCTGAATTTTTCAAAATAGAAGAAGAAGACTACTTTTATAGTATATTACCGACCTCTACACAGTATAGTAGAAATGCTATTTTCTCTGGACTTATGCCCTTAGAGATTCAAGAATATTATCCTGATTGGTGGAAAAATGACAATGATAAAGGCGGTAAGAATCTCTTTGAACACGATTTATTGAGTGAATTAATGCGTCGTACCTTCCGTCGTCCACCAAAATTTGATTACTTCAAAGTAACCAATATCAATAATGCTAAAATTATGAATGACAATGCCTTGAATTTTTTAAATAATGATTTTTCTGTCATTGTTTATAACTTCATTGATATGTTATCTCATGCTAGAACGGAAATGGAGGTGCTTAAAGAATTGGCTGGCGATGAAAAAGCGTATCGCTCACTAACCAAATCTTGGTTTGCGAACTCTTTACTTTGGGATGCTTTACAAATCATGTCAGAAAGAGATGTTCAATTATTCATTACAACAGATCATGGTACAATCAGAGTTGGGCAACCTTCAAAGGTTGTAGGAGATAGAGAAACGACGACGAACTTACGCTATAAAGTAGGCAAAAACTTACAATATGATCGAAGAGATGTTTTAGAAGTCAGAAAACCATCTAAAGCACAGTTACCGAGTCCAAATGTAAGTTCTACCTTTATTTTTGCTAAAGAAG
>CAYLSF010001648.1:0-1759 GCA_964385675.1 uncultured Saprospiraceae bacterium | reverse complement strand
AAGCACGGGGCTATTGATATAATATTTAATTTTTTCTAAACCGAGAATTGCTGTGTTAACTAAATAAATCCTATTGATTATTTATATTTGTAATCCATTGATTCATATTGGTATTTATGCGGATATAATCGAAAAATACTAATCATTAACCACTAATCACTATTTTCATGAAAACGCATTTATTTTCTATACTCATCTTCTGTATTGCCTTTCTATCAAGTTGTGAACATGATTTTGATGAAAATTCTAATCCTTTAGAGGAAGAAACCCCTGAGGTTTTAGTAGATAATTCAACTTATGAAACCCCGGACTTAGTCAGCCTAAAACGAGGAAATAAAAGTTTAATTGATAATTTATTTAGGGAAGCGTTAGCTAAAAATAAGCATTTAGATAGTCTCATGAAGCGAATCAGAACGCTAAATGATGAGAAAAATGATGCTCTTAAAGACTATTCAAGGTTTAAGTCTAAGAATGAAACCTTTTACGAAGAAGTGAGTCGGGCTTTACAAAGCATTCAGGATTCTGTATTTAGAGCAAGTATAGAAAAATATTTCAATCAATCGCAGCAACAACACCTTGATGATTTAGCAACACATGATTCTACGGCTACCTATATAGATACGCAAGTCAATCAAATACAAACCTTTGCCATTCTAATCCGATTATTTACCACCGAAAAAATGATGCGAAATTATCAACAAAATGAGTTGCCCAATTTGGAGGATTTAAAAACTTATGATGAAACTTTGAAGGATTTATTGGAGGAGGCAGAGGAGTTGGCTAAGCCTTTGGAGTAGCATACATTAAATGATTTTAATACAATATGTGCTTTATTGCACTCGTAAGCATTTTAATATTCTTCTTGCTTCGTTTAATACCTAAATTTTCAATAAAAAATCTTATTACCGTTCTCTGACTATTTAGCGTAGCTTTTTTTAGAATGTTAGGGTATTTCTCAATGTATGGATACCTTTTAAAAGAATTAAATTTAACGTGTTCTAATACCAAAATATCTTGAAAAGGATCATTATCTTCTAATTCATTTTGTAGATAATTTATGCAAGGAATGATGCCTTCTTTATCTAAAATCTTATATGCTTTTGCTTTGAGGGGGAATAAATACCTATCCTTTTCATAAGCTTTATTCGTTTTCTTAATTAAGGTCTGAAACTTTGTAATTTTTTTTCGATTTCTTTTTAAGTCAATATGTCCAACAATAAGCCTAGTCGTCTCTCTAATATGATAGTGCTCTAAAAGATATAAATCTTGACTTATCTTACCCTGTGTAAAATTTTCTTTCAAGGTTTGTAAGGCAAGGTCTTGTTCTTTTAAAGCCTCTTGAAAAAACTCATTCCCTTTGGTAATCTTTTTAAGATATTCCAAACAAGGTTCAATTCCTTCTTCTTTTAAAATTTGATGAGCTTTGATCCTGATAGTTTTGTAGTTCATATTTGTTAGATTAAATGAAGTATAAGTTATTTAAATCCCAAAAACGTCTTAACACGAGTCCAAAAAGAAGGAGTAGGAGACTCAACTTCTATTGACTTTTCATCAAAATTATTGATATAATATTCAAGTGACAACTTAATATTATTTCTCTCTACTTCAGACTCTTCTGCTGTTATACGTTTTGAATTAACTTTTCTTTGAAGAGCATTATACCTAGACAAAAGAAGTATCATATTGTCTTGCATTTCATAGAAATCGTTCTTTCCCGTCGTTTCATCCAAATAGTCAATCCAAGGCTTCATACCTTCTT
>CAYLSF010001647.1:0-1762 GCA_964385675.1 uncultured Saprospiraceae bacterium | reverse complement strand
ATAAAAAAAGAGATTGCTACAGAAGTAGCTCAAATCAAAGTAAATGGAGGTAAAATTCCACACTTAGCTGCTGTTCTGATTGGTGATAATCCTGCAAGTCAATCATATGTAAGAAGTAAAGTCCGTTCTTGTGAGAAAGTAGGGTTTAAGTCCACTTTAATCAAGCGAGAAGCAACTATTACAGAGGAGGAATTACTGGAGATAGTGCAAGGGTTAAATAATGATAAAGATATTGATGGGTTTATTGTACAGTTACCGCTTCCTAAGTATATTGATGAAGAAAAAATTACGCTTGCGATAGATCCCAAAAAAGATGTAGATGGTTTTCATCCTGTTAATTTTGGGCGAATGGCTCAAGGATTACCTGCTTATATTCCTGCTACACCATTTGGTATTCTACAAATGTTTGAGCGTTATAATATTGAAACTTCAGGTAAGCATTGTGTCGTAATCGGACGAAGTAATATAGTAGGAACGCCAATGAGTATTTTGATGTCTCGCAAGGCAAAGGTTGGAAACTGTACGGTTACATTAGTTCACAGCAGAACGAAAGATGTCAAGGCAGAGACATTAAGAGCGGACATTATTATTGCAGCTATCGGTAGAGCTTATTTTTTGACGGCTGATATGGTAAAAGAAGGGGCTGTTGTGATTGATGTAGGCATTAATAGGGTTGAAGATGCTAGCCGTAAAAGAGGGTATCGTTTGGTAGGAGATGTGGATTATGAAAATGTTGCACCTAAGTGTAGTTACATTACTCCTGTTCCAGGAGGTGTCGGGCCTATGACCGTTACTTCTTTGTTAATGAATACCTTAAAATCAAGTAAGAAAGAGATTTTCGGATAGATTGGTGAGTTTTAATGAGAATTTACTAATTAGAAGTGCAAAAAAGGAATCACAATTATGTTTGCGATCGGACTGAAAAAATCAGGACCGCTGTGAAATAGTTGTGATTTTTTAATAATATTTGTATTGAAAATAATGGATTATAGTTCCTTTTAACTTAGTTGTTGAAGGAACACATATAAACAAAAATTACATTCACCAATTTATACAATAAAAAAGCCAGATGGATCCAAGAGAAGGGACAGTCATTTTAACAGAGCAAATCAAGGATTTTTTAAAACTAATTAACCCTCAAATGTACAGTCAACCGCTATCAACTTTTAATGGTTCTACGGTCGGACAACACATTCGTCATATCATTGATTTCTACCTTTGTCTTTTAAATGGAATTGACGATACTTATATTGATTATGATCATAGAGAAAGAAATCCACAGATAGAACAAGATAAAACCGTTGCACATAACATTATACAACAAATTGCTATTCAAACGCAAAAATTACCAATACATAAAATGGTAAAGGTTAACTCTTGTTTTGCACCCGATCAAGATATTCAAAATACAGAAATTCATTCTTCTATTGGTAGAGAATTGATGTATGCTTATGATCATGCTATTCATCATTTAGCTATGGTGAAAATAGGCATGAATGTACACTATCCAGAAGTGTCAATTAATAAAGATTTAGGGGTTGCTCCTTCTACTCTAAAGTATAGAAAGCAAATATTGGAACTAAATGCTTAATTTAACGCTAAATAGATTATCTGTCATTAGATATTCTGTCTTTTAGTTTTTGTATCTTTGGTACAAACGGCGTTAAGATGAGAAAACGATTTAATATAACAGGGACTTGTAATAAGGACTATCATTACATGATGAGTAATACTAAAATGTTTCATCAAATAATGGAGTTAA
>CAYLSF010001646.1:0-1766 GCA_964385675.1 uncultured Saprospiraceae bacterium | reverse complement strand
GGATCATTGATGAAATTAATACGAAAAGGGGCATTAAATGCTTCATATTGAATGGTAGCAAAAGTATATTGTTGATGACCATGCTTATCATCTGTTCCCCAAAAGTCGTCTTTATGAATTTTTCCTTTTGCATTAATTGTAATCAAATTTGGGGTTGATTTTAGAATTTCAACTATAGCATTGATCGGATATTGTTTATTAAATTTTATGAAAAAATTAAGGCTAAGAGCCATATTTTTGTTATTGAATTTTAAGCGATTTAACTTGCTTCTATAATCAGATCTTAAATTTTGGTTTAATGTGAGAATACCTGAATTTGAACAATATTAGTCCGAAAAGAAACCTAGTATGGCTTGTATTTCTTGTTCAACGCCTCGTTGGCTAGGACGCTTAGGTTTATTGGACGCAATTAGCCCTGTTTTATCAATAATGTAGTAAGTTGGTACTCCTTTTACATCGTATAATTGAGCTATTTTAGAATCAAATCCACCACCTGCAAAAAGGTGCGTACCTTCCATTTGGTTATTAGCGATAAATTGTTTCCATTTATCCTTATTAGTATCTAGAGTGATATAAAGAAAGACGACATCTTTACCTTTGAAGCGTTTTTTTAAATCTCTAGCAGGTGCAATTTCTTTGCGGCAAGGACCACACCATGTGGCCCAAAAATCTAGATAAACTACTTTGCCTCTGAAATCTTCTAATCTGACCATATTACCATATTGATCTTCAAGCTGAAAGGAAGGTGCATAGCGACCTGGTCGTAACGTATTGGCTATTTGAAATAATTTTTCGATAGTTGATTTGTAATATTCAGGGGCTTCAGAAGTCATGAAAAGCTCAACATCTCTAGATAATCCATAGAGTTGATTTCGATGTGCAGCGTCTTTAAATATCTTTGCCAGCGTATAATGTAGTGCATCGCCTATTAAATACTGTTTGGCTAATCTAATTTTAGTTCTGTAAAATGAACGCTTCTCATGAGTAGGTAACTTACCGATTTGATATACTAAATAGGCTTCTATATAATTTTTGAATGACTCTGAGTAGAGAGAATTATTGTTATTTAAAGTCAATGATTTAAAAAATTTATAATATCTCTTTGGTAAGGTTAATTCATGCGTTATATTATTGAAATAACGATGATTACGAGGATAAATTAATAAGGATTCACCATAAGCAAAATCAATTTCTGTGACCATGAATTTAAAGAAAGCAGGTGAAACACTCCTGCCACGTTGATGAATCCCTAAGAGTTCAAGTTTTCTTTTTTTTAAGTCTTTTACGTAATTCATGTAAGCCTTAGGACGCAGTACTTTAATTTGAGAAAAGGGTTCTGAGCCAGTTATATAAGGATTGATATCAAGTTGATAGGCTTTATATATTTCATTATTGATACCAGCTTGTCCGCCACTATATTTCAGACTTGGCATAAATCGCCAATTATCAAACTCAATATGAAGGCTATCACCAGGTTCAAGAAAAAAAGTTGCTTTATTATTACCATGCTCAATTCGAGCTAATATAGGTTCATCAATTTCAAAACTAACTTGAAAATAGTTCTTATCATCTATGATTCCTCCTATATATTCTTCTTTTTCGTGAAGATGATCTATATAAAATTTAATATTAGCTAAAAAGTCCTCCGCATGTATAATCTTGCCACTGATAATTACATTATTTTGGGCAGATAATTCATTCACGCATATACACAAAAAAATTAGTATCCAATATGATCTCATTACATCTAAACAATTCAAGCGTTG
>CAYLSF010001645.1:0-1767 GCA_964385675.1 uncultured Saprospiraceae bacterium | reverse complement strand
ATTGATCTAAACTTATAGCAATAAAACTCTCGATTATCAATACCGTTTCGAGCTTGTCTAAAAAACACAGGTCCTTTCGACTCCAAAGTAATCAAAATGGCTAGTAAAGGGGTCAACCAAGATAGGAGTCCGAAAATTACCACTAAAGAAAATAGTATGTCGAAACTCCTTTTAATAAAAGCGTTAATAGGATTGTGTAGCGGAATATCCCTTAACGAAAGTACTGGGATATAATCATAATATTCGAACTTCAGCTTTTTGGCAAAAATGTTTTTGTTGTCTGGGATGAACTTAAGGGTCTTCAAATTGTTGTCGGCAAAATTTATTAGCTGAGTGATATCTTTATCTTGCATTTCAGATACCGAGCAGTATATTTCGTCGATTCTCCAATCAAGTATATATTTAAAACACTCCTCAGTATTAAATCTGGCGCTATTGGTTGAAAACTGTTTTAGAAAATTAAACCCAAATTCTGACCTCTCCCTGAAGACCTGAATTAGCTGATTTGCTTTTTTGTTCTCCCCTATTACAACTACATTTCGCAAATTCCCTTTTACTTTCTCGCGATACTCCATTAAAAGAACATAGCTTAAAAGTTTAACGAAAGAGACGGCCAACAGCACAAAAACAAAGTATTGTGCGAGTGCCAACCTACTCATGGTCGGCTGTTTAAAAAACCCAATGAAGGCATATAAGATCAGAAAGAAAAAAACAAACTGCGTCGATAGCTTCCTAAAAATCACTGGCACCTTAGAGTAACGATATACTTCGTAAAATTCATTTTTGACCGAGAGAATTATCCAACTTATGGAAATATAAGAATGAAATAAAATGGGCTCGAACAAATTGATGGGCAACAGGTAGACAAATAGATTTACAATAAGCAAATCGATGAGATAAGATATTGGGGTAATCAAATGTGAATATCTGTGCTGCCTAAAAAACATACTTTAAGTATAAAATAGCCCTAGTTCGAATTTTTTAAGCACTGCAATAAATAATCTTCATATTGATTATTAATGCGCTCCCAAGAATATAATTCCACTATTTTCTGTCTATTGGCTTTTATAAATACAAGATATTCCTTTTTATTAAGTTCCAGCAATTGTGACACATCGGTAGAGTTCTTGAAGTAAAAAGCATCATCTTTCAATATGCTTTTATTGAAAATATTTTCGTGTGCGACAATAAAAGCGTCTGAAGCCATAGCTTCAAGAAGTGAGGGGTTTGTTCCTCCAACCGAATGCCCATGAAAATACAAGTTGGAAAAGCTTCTGAGATTATCAAGGTGGCCCTGGTTGTAAATTCCTCCTAGAAACCGGATATTCTCAATTAAACTAAACTTACCTTTTAAGTAATTTCCGTATTTGGTTTCATGCTTTCCAATCACAAGAAATGGTCTTTTACTATTCGATTTGGAAACCCCATCCAAAATTACCTCAATATTGTTCTCAGGTTCCAAACGGGCAATCAACATATCATAGCTATAAGCCTCCAAGTCGTATTCTTTAAGTATAGATTTTTGTGGCTCACTAAAAAGGTTAGCCCCATAGGGTATATACTGTGAACGGGACCCATAGGTATCCATTATATGCTTTTGTATACCAACCGAATCTGAAACTAAAAAATCACTGGTATTAATTGCCAGTCTTTCTGCCACTTTCAAAAATTTTCGAACCGGTTTTGCGTATTTTGATCGTTTCCATTCCAATCCGTCCATATTGGTAACAATTACACTGTTATTGGGCAACAACTTTCCCCAAATAG
>CAYLSF010001644.1:0-1771 GCA_964385675.1 uncultured Saprospiraceae bacterium | reverse complement strand
GATGAGTATGATAAACCAATTATTGATTATTTAGGAAAAGATGCCGAAACGGCTGAAAAAAATAGAAGCATTTTAAAATCATTTTATTCCGTTATCAAAGATTGTGATCCCTACATAGAATTTATGATAATAACAGGTGTTTCTAAATTTAGTCGTGTAAGTATTTTTTCAGATTTAAATAATTTGACTGATATAACTTTTCATTGGCGTTATTTGACCCTAACAGGAATTACTCAAAAAGAATTAGAAGAAAATTTCGAGGAGGAAATAGAAGCATTCGCACATTTAAATAATTGGAGTACTGAAAAGTTATTAGAAAAAATACGCCTTTGGTATAATGGTTACAGTTGGGATGGAAAGCGATTTTTATATAATCCGTATTCCATTTTATCTTATTTTGACTTTAGAGATTTTAGAAATTTTTGGTTTGAAACAGGAACGCCAAGTTTTCTATTAAGGATAATGAAAAAGCAGCTTATCATTAATATCAGTAAACTCAAAGTTGATGATACAATTTTCTCTACTTATGATATTTCAAAACTTGAAGCTATCCCAATATTGTTTCAATCGGGATATTTAACCATCAAAAAAAGAGAAACGGATAATACCTATATTATTGATTATCCTAATTTGGAAGTAAGAGATTCTATGATGCGTTCATTAATTGGAGAACTCAGCTATGAGCAAAATGCTTTTAGTCGTCCGATGGTGTTACAAGTTAAAGAAGTACTTGAAAACAGAGCATTAGACAAACTAATTCGATTAATCAAAAGCATTTTCAAAAATATTCCCTACCCTATTTTTAAGGCAGAAGGCGAATTTTATTACCATAGCTTGATTTATTTGGTTTTCTATTATTTAGGAGATTTCATAGAAAGTGAGGTGAACACTAATGACGGAAGATTAGACGCTGTGATAAAGACAAGGAAGTATATCTATATTTTAGAATTTAAATTGAATCAGAGTGGCAAAATCGCTCTAAATCAAATTAAAGACAAAGGGTATGCAGAGAAATACTATGGAGACAGTCGAGAAAAAATTTTAATTGGAATAAACTTTAGTAGTGAATTAAAAACGGTCGATGATTGGAAATATGAAACGCTTAAATAGCCAACTAAAAAGGCTTGAACTGCGATAGATGCAATTCAAGCCTTTTTTAATATTCTAAATCAATTAACTCTTAATTAGCCGCCGCCGCTGCATAAGAATCATGATCAATAAAATTCAAGTTAGTTGGATTATCATGTGTTCCTAATTCTTTTAAGAACATTAGATGATCCAACATTACCGTATCAAATGATTTATTGATATAGCGTAAATTATGCTTTTTTGCCGTTGCTTTAACCATTTTGGTTAAGTTGTAATAGTGCATGTGATTAACACTAGGAAACATATGATGTACAACATGTGTATTGATACCACCAAAAAACCAGTGGATTAATTTATTTTCAGCAGAATAATCAACCGTCGTCAACATCTGATGCGTCATAAAATCCATTTCAACCATGCCATTATCATTTGGTAAAGCGAAATCACTATCATAAGTCACATGTACCGGGAAGGATACAACCGCTGTAAAAATACCCGCCATAAAGAACATCACTAATGCCCAACCGGTAGCTGCTAATACGCCCATACCTGTTACCGTAGCAGGTACCCAAATCATAAACCATAAGAACCAAATCTTGCTTAAAATGATAATGATAACTTCACTAATAGGGTGTCTATCTAAAACACGGTTTCCAAATTTCTTTTCTCCCAATAATTTAAA
>CAYLSF010001643.1:0-1772 GCA_964385675.1 uncultured Saprospiraceae bacterium | reverse complement strand
TTACTAGTAGTTTAGAAGACAATATTCAAGCAGAAGCTTTTGATTTCGGTATTGTCAGTATTAGTTCCAATCAAGGTGATGCAGGAAATATTATTTTAACCACCAAAGACTTTTTCGCTTTTGATGGTGGATTTATTTCTGCGAGTACTTTAGACAAAGGTAATGGTGGTTTCGTTTCTGTTACAGCTACTAATAACATTCAACTCAATGATTCAGCGATCGCCACCCAAACTTTTGGAGACGCATTTGCTGGTGGTATCAAATTACAAAGTAATGTTCTCGATGTATTTCGATCGCAAGTTTTAACTTCCACTTTTGGTAGTGGTAATGCTGGCAACTTAGACATTAATGCTAATCAATCCATCACCATTACGAATGCCAGTACAGCCAGTAATCGAGAGACTTTAAACGTTCAAGGTGTTTTCGCCGCTACTTCTAACTCCTTAACCCAAGAGGGTAACGGTGGAAATATCACGATTAATACTCAACAGCTAGATCTATTTAATGGTGCTGGTATTACTGTTACTGGTTTTGGCTTAGGAGATTCAGGGGATATTATCATTAACGCCGATCGTTTAAGCTTGGATAATAGCGGTATCGCAGCAACTTCTAATTCTGGTGAAGGAGGAGAAATCAGTCTTAACATTAGTGAACAAATTAACTTATTCACCAGTAGCGAAATTACAGCTAGGGCTGGAGTATTTTTTGAGATAGACAATAGTGGGAATATAACTTTCAATGAAAATATCGGTGGTGGTAATGGAGGTAATATCCTCATCAAAACTCCTGTGATTATTGCTTTTCCTGATCAAATCAAACAAATTACAGCTAATGCTTTTACGGGTAATGGAGGCAACATTACGATCGAAACTCAAGCTATTTTTGGTGGTCAATTTTTGAATATTAATGCTTCTTCTCAGTTAGGTATTAACGGTGTGGTGGAAATCAGTAATCCCAATGTTGATCCTGTCTCTGGTTTAGTTTTAAGTAATTTTCAACCTGAAGACAGCAGTGATAAAGTTGTGGCGGGATGTAGTGCGGATCAAGGTAATCGTTTTGTCCTTAAAGGTAAAGGTGGTGTACCCAATAATCCGCTTCAATCTTTACAAGGAGAATTATTATGGCAAGATCAACGTCAGATTAACGGACAAGATGATAGTTCATCGATCGATCGAAACACAGAAAAAGATCCTGCGGTTCAAATAGGTAACTCTAAAAATTTAGATATCCAGAAGGGATCTCCTATGCCGACTCCTGCTCAAGGTTGGATCATTAATCAAGACGGAACTGTGATTCTTACATCCTCTCGAAACTCTGTCAGCATTGAGTCTCAAAAATGTATCAAGTCTTCAAAGTAAAACCTTAAAAAGAATATCAGTAAGTATTTCGGTGGAATTAAATGGAATCCTAGTAAGTTTATTCGTTAAATGCTCATACAAACCTCGCACCAAAACAGAGGATCACCAAGAGAGTTTTAGGTTGTTAAGCAGAAAATTTATGCCAAATTTGTGAAAATAAGCATCATGTAATACGCAAAGCTATTGACATACAACAGACACAAGTATTTTTGGTCAGAAGGCAGTTAGATTTGAGCTACTAGCAATTTATTTTCATTCGTATCATTTGAGAATCGGATTTAGTATCAGAGGTTAGAGTTCAGGTTGATTTTGTTTGAGAGATTTGATTATTTTTACTAATGTTCTGATTATGCCATCTACCTCTTTTTGTAAGTCAGAAAATAGATGTTCTGGGATTATTTCACTTTCGATAAA
>CAYLSF010001642.1:0-1777 GCA_964385675.1 uncultured Saprospiraceae bacterium | reverse complement strand
AATTAGCATTAGCTTAAACATTCATTTCAATATTTTTATTTATTATTGAAATTGAAGCTTCTTTAATCACTAAGTAATGATGATTTAATAAATGGTCAATTTATTATGTCATCATTACTAATTGTTAAATATAACTTAGAAAAGTAAGTGAAGTAGCAAGTAAATAGCTATTCAGTTTGATTTTTAAAAATGAAATGATACTTCATACTTTATGCCTTGATACTTCATAAACAACACTTTAAAAACAAACTTATGTTTGATAAAAACGAATTTAGAAAGTATGCTACTAAACATTTAAATATTAGTAGTTCACTTTTAGACGACTACACAAAGCACAACGAAAGGATGATTGGTGGCAATATACAAGCCTTCACACCTTACGTCATCGAAGAACGAAAAATGAACGTACAAGCCCTCGATGTTTTCTCTCGTCTAATGATGGATCGAATTATTTTCTTGGGTACACCTGTCACAGACCAAATAGCTAATGTCATTCAAGGTCAGTTATTATTCTTAGAATCTGTAGATGCACGTAGAGATATTCAAATTTTTGTAAATAGTCCAGGTGGTTCTGTGATCGCAGGAATGGGTATTTATGATACCATGCAGTACGTCTCACCTGACGTAGGCACGATTTGTACGGGATTAGCAGCTTCAATGGGTGCAGTTTTATTAACGGCGGGTGCAAAAGGTAAACGCACATGTTTACCACACTCTCGTGTGATGATTCATCAGCCATTAGGCGGCATGCAAGGTCAAGTGACTGATATGGAAATTTCCTACCGCTTGATCAAACAAATGCAAAAGGAATTGTACAATGTCCTAGCTAGTCACACCGGTCAGCCTTACGAAACGATTGAGAAAGACTGTGATCGTGACAATTGGATGACCGCTACAGAAGCTAAAGAATACGGACTTGTTGATGAAGTTTTGGTTCGCAAGACAGAGTCATAATTTTGGCCTTTATTATTGCAAAGTACCTGATTGTTTTACAAGTATGATTGGTTAAAATCCATTATATTTGTAGAAATCAATGAATGAGTGAATGAATGAACAGTTTTAATAAAGATAGGTTGATATTTATTAAAACTGTTTATTCATCCATTGAAACCTTTACAAAGAGACTTAATGAAAAAATTTAATAGCTATAGATGCTCCTTTTGTGGGAGAAGCAAAGACGAAGCCCTTATCCTCGTAGCAGGTATCGAAGGTCATATTTGTGAAAGTTGTGTAGAACAAGCCCAAGACATTATTGATGAAGAACTCAATTCTAATCAGCGTAGTAATTACGAAGTATACCTGCCCGAAACGCTAACGCCTCGCGATATAAAATTTCACCTCGACCAATATGTCATCGGTCAAGACGAAGCTAAAAAACTTATCTCTGTTGCCGTTTACAATCATTACAAAAGATTACGTCAAGGTATTGATGATGATAATGATGATGTAGAAATCGAAAAATCAAATATCCTCTTAGTAGGAAAAACAGGAACAGGAAAAACCTTAATTGCAAAAACAATCGCAAAGTATCTTAGTGTACCTTTTGCAATCGTAGATGCTACTGTTTTTACAGAAGCCGGTTATGTCGGTGAAGATGTAGAAAGTATCTTGAGTCGATTACTACAAGTATGCGATTATGATATAACAGCCGCTGAGAAGGGTATTATCTATATAGATGAAATTGATAAAATCGCTCGAAAAGGCGACAATCCTTCTATTACACGCGATGTGTCTGGCGAAGGTGTACAACAAGCGCTGCTTAAAATGTTAGAAGGAA
>CAYLSF010001641.1:0-1778 GCA_964385675.1 uncultured Saprospiraceae bacterium | reverse complement strand
AATTCGTTAGAAATTTCTTTTTTTGTTTGGAACAATAAATTAAAAGAAATTAATCTTAGTAATGCAATCCTAAAAAATATAAACTTAAGTGAAACAAATTTTGAGTTAGCCAACCTTAAAAACACAGATTTTGAAGGGTCGATATTGAAAAAAACGAATTTTAAAGGTACAGATCTAAGAACTGCCAAGCTAAAAAATGTAAACTTTACTAAAGCAAATCTAAGTAATGTAAATTTAAGTGGGAAAAGTTTACGAAATATAGATTTTAATCAAGCAAATCTTAGCGATGCCAATTTTAGCAATACTGATCTAAGAGATGCTAATTTAAGAAAAGTAAATCTTGATGGTATAAATTTAGTTGGAGCGGATTTAAGTGGAACAGATTTAAGTAATATAAACCTATCAGATACAGATTTAACTGATACAATTCTAAGAGACACCATTCTATTTAATGTCAATCTAAGTGGAAAAAATCTTATCGGGGAAGATTTTAAAGGAGCAAACTTAGAGAATTCAGATTTATCGGCAATAGACTTATGTGGAGCAAATTTAATGGAAGCAAACTTAAAATATGTAAATTTTTTAGGTTCTTTGAAAAATCCCGTTCTTTAAGAAGATATGACCAATACACGTAATCTCATATGTTCAAAATTGGGAAGTCCAAAACAGATACGTTTGAAATATCTCAAAAAATTATTCAATCCTTCCGTTACAGCATTAGATATACGTTGATTAGCAAATGCAGTAATAGGTTCTTCCCAATTTTGAAGCGTTTTAATGAACTTATTCAAAGGTTCATAATCTAATTTTTTAGCATGTTCTATCCAATGATGAATTGATTTTTGCAAATCTTTTTGATTTAAAGAGACATCAAACATTGCGTTAAATGTTTTTCTTAATTCATATATCTCCTCTAATAACCAAGACTTTTGAAAGGCTGCATTTAAATTTTCTTTATCCACTTCACTACACTTTTCGTAACGCTTAAATAAACGCCTCCCGATAGCTATCGGGATTAAGTATTTAAAGCAATCTTCTGCTTTATATTCCTTTCGCAAAGCCTTACGCTGAGTATCCAATACATGGTTTAACGCTTTAACTACATGAAAACGGTCAATGACCACTTCTGCATTAGGGAAACATTCCTGAGCAACATGGATATACGTTTTCCATATATCGCAGGAGACAGCTTTTATTTGATTACAAAAATCTTCGCCTAATGATTGGAAATGAGTCAATAAGGTATCTTTCTTTCTGTCTGGCAGAATGTCAAGTTGAATACCACGTTCTATATCTGTCAATACACAAACATAACCACCCTTTCCTTTTTCATGAGAAACTTCATCTATTCCCATTTTTCTTACATTCGCATAACGAGTTGGTAAATCAATGACTTGTTCCGCCATAGAATAGTATAAATTTTCAACCGTTTTATGACTCATATTCACTAATGCACCAACTTCTGTAAAAGATTGTTTTTTCGCCATTTCAAATATCCATTTAGCTTGTCGTTTGGTGTAAGACTTACCTTTTTCTACCCAAGTTGGAGGTTGAAAATAATAGCGATTACATTTTTTACATACAAATTGCGGCACTTTTACATACAACCATACTTCATAAACTGAAATTTTTAAATCCCGATACTTACGTGTATCCCATTGGTTAATCTTATCCGTTTGAGCAGAACATTTAGGGCAAGTTGAATCCCTTTTCATATATTTACAATGAAATATCAGTTTACTGGGATGTCTTTCTATTGACTCTAATTTTAAGTCAGG
>CAYLSF010001640.1:0-1779 GCA_964385675.1 uncultured Saprospiraceae bacterium | reverse complement strand
GCAGGAGTTTAAAGCTGGACATATCAAAGGTTCTAAAAATATTGCTTTACAACAATTGGATCAACAGGCGATTGCTAAAATCAAAAAAATGCCACAGCCGATTATTACCTGTTGTGCTTCTGGTATGCGAAGTGAACGAGCGAGAGGTATTTTAGCGAATGCTGGAATGGAGGTGTATAACGGAGGAGGTTGGAAAAGTTTAGAGCAGAAGATGAGGTAAACTTCTGCCCCAATCATTTAATCTAATTTATTAATCAATTATGTTTAGTATATCTTTAGCAGCCTCTGCTTTTTGGTAGTCTTCTGTGATGATTTCATTTAAAGTAACTTTCGCATCTATGTAAGCTTCATTTTGAAGTTGTGCTAAGGCTAAATACCATAGTGCCATATCTCTAGGGTTTTCTTCGCTAGAAAGATAAGCCTGATAGGTAGTGATGGCACTATCAACATCGTCTAATTCAAACTGACTCACTCCTTTTAATAGTTGTGCCTTTGGGTAAATTACTTCATCCAGGGCTATACTATCTATGGAACTAATTGTAGCCGTATAATCATCTGCTTCAAATGCTTTAAAGGCATTTTTAAGTATTTGTTCTGCTGTTGAAATAGCGGTAGTATTTCTTAGATTTATAGAAGAAGGCATTTCTGTATTTTCCCAAAGTGCCGCAATGGGAATATCTGATGGTAATGGAATCTCTTCTTGTTCTTCTATGCTAGTGTTTCCAAATTGCCACCAAACAGCCATACTTATAAGTCCTATCAATAATAAACTCCACCACCATTGTTGAAGAAATGATTTTTTAGGAGTAGTCGCATTAGCTTGACGATAGGATTGCGTTGTTGCTGCCAATTTTTGATTAAAATCTAAACTGCCTTGAACATCTTCTAATAAAATTGATGTATCTCTGTAAGTAGCAAGCGTTTGAGCTAATATAGGATTAGATTTCAATGCCTGCTCAAATTTATTGCTTTCCATTGTATTCATTTCATTATTGATGTATCGTTCAATGTCCCGATATTGATTCTCTTCTAACATGTGAAACTTATGATTTTAGTTCTTTAAATAAAGGATCAGCTTGAATAAGTTGTATCAACTTTTTCTGACACTCTGCTTTCTTCTTCTTGACGACATTGGCATTTTTATAACCTAATTGGTCTGCAATCGCTGCCATTTTAACTTTATCAAAAAATAGGGTCAAGATTTTTTGGCACATCTCCGAAAGGAGTTGAAACTTTTTGAGGTATAGTTGCTTTCGTTCATTACGTAATATCGTGTCTTCAATACTGTCCTCACTTGTAAGGTCTATTTCCTCATCAGAGGTTACTGGCATTTTCCCTTTTTTATTCAGTTTTTTTAACCAAATATTTCTACAGACGATAAATAGCCAATTGTTTAAACCCGATTTAATTTCAAAAGTGGTCGTAGAAGCTTTGTGATATAACACTTGCATCCCTTCTTGAAAGACATCATAGGCGTCATCAGAATTACCCCTATTTTTTTTGACATAAATTTCTATAGAAGGAAAAAATTCTTGATAAATTTTATGAATAATTTGGTTGTCTCGTCGTTTGATACCTTCAACGTATTGTTGATGTGAATGTAGTTGCATTTCAGCGCTTTAGGTTGATTTTAAAAGTTATACTGTAAAGATACTAAATTGGTTTGGAATGATAAGATTGAAAGTTTTTAAGTTTTAGGGGTAACCTTTTTTCGAGGAGGTGTACACTGATGGTGTAGGTCAAAAGTTAAATTTATGTATCGATAATGTATTAGGTGGA
>CAYLSF010001639.1:0-1782 GCA_964385675.1 uncultured Saprospiraceae bacterium | reverse complement strand
ATTAGAAATTTATAATTTATAAATCAATGGCTCGTATAGTAGGGGTAGATTTACCAAAGAATAAAAGAGGTGTTATTAGTTTGACTTACATTTTCGGTGTAGGACTTTCTACTTCAAAAGCAATTTTAGCAAAAGCTGGGATTGATGAAAACACGAAAGTGAAAGATTGGACTGATGATAACATCAAACAGATTCGTGCATTATTAACTGATGAGTATAAAGTTGAGGGTGCATTGCGTTCTGAAATTCAGTTGAATATTAAACGTCTAATGGACATCGGTTGTTACAGAGGTCTTCGTCATCGTAAAGGGTTACCTTTAAGAGGACAAAGAACTCAGACAAACGCTCGTACTAGAAAAGGACGTAAGAAAACAGTTGCTAATAAGAAAAAAGCAACTAAATAATAATAGGTATAGATTATTCGTAGGTTTTCGGGTGCCGATAGCGTACGGGTGGTATTTTTTAAATAATCTATTGATTTATTTCTCATTATGGCTAAGAGAAGAGGATCGGCTAAGAAGGTCAAAAAAAGAAATGTAAAGATTGATGTGGAAGGAACAGCTTATATTAAAGCATCTTTCAACAACATCATAATCTCACTGTGTAATAAAAAGGGTCAAGTTATTTCTTGGGCATCTGCTGGTAAAGCGGGATTTAGAGGTTCCAAGAAAAATACACCATACGCTGCCCAAATAGCTGCAACGGATGCTGCCAAAACAGCAAATGATGCAGGGATGCGTTCATGCACAGTATTTGTAAAAGGTCCAGGTTCTGGACGTGAAGCTGCGATAAGAGCTATACACAGTGCTGGAATTACAGTAACGAAAATTGTGGATGTTACTCCAATCCCTCACAATGGTTGTCGCCCACCAAAACGCCGTAGAGTTTAATTAGGCATATCCCGATAGCTATCGGGATTAGATGTATCATTTTAAAAAATTAATTGATTTATACCAATGGCAAGATATAGAGGTCCAAAGACGAAAAAGTCCAGATCATTCGGTCAATCTCTTTATGGTTTCGATAAAGCCTTCGAAAGACGTAAGTACCCTCCAGGTGAGCACGGTACTGGAAAGCGTAGAAAGCAAAAATCTGATTATGCGAATCAGTTGAGAGAGAAGCAAAAAGCTAAATATACATATGGCGTGTTAGAGCGTCAATTCAGAAACTTATTTGATAAAGCGAGTAGAAAAGAAGGAGTAACAGGTGAAATCTTGTTACAGTTGTTAGAGTCTCGTTTAGATAATACAGTTTTTCGTTTAGGTATTGCTCCTACTCGTCGTGCAGCACGTCAGTTAGTAACGCACCGCCATATCACAGTGAATGGTGTATTGACCAATATACCTTCTTGTATTCTAAGACCAGGTGATATTGTTGCTGTAAGAGGAAAATCTCAAGGTTTACAGGTTGTAAGAGATTCTGTTGGGACAAAGGGGGAAGTTCGTAAATTTCCTTGGTTAGAATGGAGTCCTGATACGATGACAGGAAACTTTGTATCTTATCCAGAAAGAGATCAAATTCCAGAGAACATCAACGAACAGTTGATTGTTGAATTATACTCTAAGTAAGATAATTATAATTAGTTGAATAATGGTTAATTTCATTAAGAAGTTATCCGTTATTCAACTTGTTGTGTTCATACATATCACAAATAGTTGAAAGTTATGCTATTAAACTCTTTATAGAGTTTATGTGTTTCTTTAAGGACTCGATTCTATTTTCATTTTCTTTATAAAGACGTCTATTCATATATGAGTATCTTAAACTTTCAGAGACCTGACA
>CAYLSF010001638.1:0-1785 GCA_964385675.1 uncultured Saprospiraceae bacterium | reverse complement strand
ATATAAATAGTTTTGTAGATGATAACAATATAAATGTACAAAAAATATTGGATTTTGATGCAGAAGTTTCCTCAAACGCAGATGTAGCTGCAAATACAGCTAAAATAGGTATTACAGCTCAACAAGCTTCTGATATAACAACAAACAATGCTAAGGTAAGCAATGCTAATCATACAGGAGATGTAACTGGAAGTTCAATACTTACAATATCCAATGATGTGGTAACTAATAGTAAGTTATCAAATATGTCCATAAATACCATAAAAGGTAGGGTTACTTCTGGTACGGGAGATCCAGAAGATTTAACAGCAGCCCAAGTAAGGACAATAATAAATGTAGAGGATGGGGCAACTAATGTCTCATTAGATTCAACTCCTACAGATGGCTCTACAAATGGGGTTACTTCAAATGGTGTTTTTGATGCTTTTGGTAATTTAAACACTTTTGTACCTAACAACACTCTATCAGGTTTAAAAATAGCCGATTCTACAATTGTTGGTTCAAAATTAAATCCAAGTTCGATAACTTCGGATAAATTGGCCGCTAATTCAGTGGGGCAATCTCAATTACAAACAAATTCGGTAAGTGTAGATGAAATAGACAATTCTTCAAATGGAGTTGCACCTACAAGTGGACAAGTACCAGCATACAACGGTTCTGATTTTACATGGACTACCGTAGCTGCACAGACCACAGGGACATATACGCCAGTTGCATCAGGTGCAACCAGTGGCACCCATACAGCATCTACAGCATTAGGTGAATGGTTTAGAATAGGAGATATAGTACATGTAAGGATTAGACTAGCCGTTGTAAACGGTTCTAGTACTGGTGTTTTTCAAGTAAGTCTACCTTTTACTGGAAGAGCAGGAGGTATGTTTGATCAACTAAATTGCAGTATAGCAGGTAATTCTACATCTTTTAATAGTGTACAGGGGGAAGTAAACAGTAATCAAGTGTTCATATATACAAATGGAGGACTTGGATCATTGGTAAGTCAAACTTTTACCAATGGTAATATAAGAATATCAGGTACATACATAGCAAATTAATTATTATAAAAATATACGATGTCCATACCAATAATTAGAAAAGAACAGACCGAAAATCTAAATCTTAACGATTTAAATAACGTATCTGCGGCTTCTCCCTCTTCGGGCCAAGTACTGAAATACAATGGTACCAATTGGGTACCGGATACTGATTTAAACTCAGGTGGAGGAGGTGGAGCTTCTTTAAATGCAAATGAAGTCCAAGTAACTACAATAGCTGACCTTACAAATGCATCTAATGCAAATAAAGTAGCATTTATACAAAATAATATAACTCTTACAGCTGATGCAACATTGGCTGATGGTATAGTGTTAAAAAACACTGGGGGCCATATAATACTAAATGGGTTTACTTTGACAGGTACCAACAGTGGTTTTATAACTGATGACGATAATGTTATAATAGATTGTCAAACTGGTACCTTGGCAGGTACATGGAATCCCCCAACAAAATTATATGCTACTACTTTTGGAGCTTTGGCAGATGGAGTTGATCACAGGACTGTGTTCACAATAGATAAATCTGGTACTGGAAGTATTACAAGTGGCTCCACAAATCTTACTGTAACGGACGCTAATTTTGATGCATCAAGGGTTGGACAAAATATAGTAGTAATGTTGGCAAGTTCAACAGGGGAGCAAAATGCACTTGTAACTACAATTGCTTCTGTAACCAATCCAACCACAGTTATACTTTCTGATGCAGCCACTCAAACAGCTACAAATGTAAGGG
>CAYLSF010001637.1:0-1786 GCA_964385675.1 uncultured Saprospiraceae bacterium | reverse complement strand
CTTCTATATATCTAGTTTTTATTCATTGTAAATATACCATATCTTGCCTTACAAGGGAAATACAGCCTGTAAACTATACTTACTGCTAAACAATTGAACCGCTCCACAGTTATTTTACCAAAATAGTAATATGGAGACCTTATGTTTAGCATTGGATTGGACACCCAATATCAATCATATTGGATTTTTTGTGGCTAGGGAGCAAGGGTTTTATCAAGCTGAAGGACTCGCTGTAGAAATTATTGACCCTTTGGCGGATAATTATGCCACTACGCCGGCTAAAAAAGTAGAATTGGGGGTAGCGGATTTTGCCTTATGTCCAACGGAGAGCATTATTAGTTACCGCACGAAAAGCACTCCTTTCGACTTAATCGCTATTGCTGCGATTTTACAAGAAGATTTAAGTGCCATTACGGTTAGGAATGACCCAAATATTACTCGCCCTAAAGACTTAGATGGAAAAACGTATGCGTCCTATCACGCTCGTTATGAAGACGAGATTGTTCGACAGCTAATCATAAATGATGGTGGCGTTGGAAATATTCAACTTCACTACCCCGAAAAGCTAGGGATATGGGAAACCATAGTCAATGGAAAATACGATGCAACATGGATTTTTATGAATTGGGAGGGGGTAGAAGCTACAACTCAAAATATTCCTTTACGCTATTTTAAAATGCAGGATTATAAGGTTCCTTATTCCTATTCGCCTGTGATTGCTGCTAGTGAGCAATCCATTCAAGCCCGAACGGAGGCTTATCGAAAATTCCTCAATGCCACAAAACGGGGTTATTTATACGCTAAACACCATCCTAAATTGGCGACTGACATCCTCAAACCCTATATTCCAAAGACAGATGAATCTATTGATTTGTTATTGGCACTCGAAATATCTGCCCCTGCATTTGGCAATGAATCAACTTGGGGAAAAATGAAAGCCTCAACCGTTGAAAACTTCTTGCAATGGTTACAACAAAAAGGATTAGAACATCAGCAATTACTGCTCAATCAGGTGATGACAAATCGGTTGAATGATTAAATCTTTTCTTTAACACATGGCGGCAATCCCGATAGCTATCGGGAGCAAATCCCAATTTTCAAATTCCAAATCCCAATAATTGAATAGGAGTGAAATCCAAAAAGTTTATTTTTTTGTAAACTTTTACAAGATTGTAGTACATAGGCATAGTAGGACATATCAAATTTTATAGATAACTATATTTTCTATTGTGCCTATGTGTTATTTACATTTTAAATAGACACCAACCAACCCTCTTTTTGATATAGTTCAATGCCTTTTCCGATCATTGCCTTAATTTCCTGCTCCATCTCCTCATCTAAATATTTGACATGAAAACAAGATTTTCCCTTTTTGAATTTCTGCAATCTATCGGATAATCCTTCAAAATCTTTCGCATGCGTATAAGCAGGAAAAAAGTACAATCGAACATCTTTAGGCTTCGGCATAACACTCGAAAAATAAAAGCCCTCAACTTTCTTCTTCCCTTGTATCGCTTCTATCGTACCAATAACCTCGAAATTAGTATCTGAATCCACACGGACTTTTAAAGTCCCTAAATGCTCTTTTAGCATTTCGATTAGTTTGGCTCGTATTAATTGAACATCTTTTGTCATCGTAATTGAGTTTTTACCCCCTAACCCCCTAAAAGGGGGGTAAAGTTCTGGCTTCACTCACCCCTAACCCCCTAATCCCGTACAGTAGTCGGGAGAGAAATCTGCTCAAATCTAAATAGCTGATTTTCAGCGGGTGGATGCACCTCCTTTA